>JANPIY010000151.1:0-1883 GCA_031425255.1 Planctomycetota bacterium | reverse complement strand
GTGAGCAACGCCGAGCCGCTGATGACCCACGCGCGTTGGCGCACGGCCCAGCGCAGGGTCGGTTCATAGAGGCGATGCAGCCAGCGCACCAACGGACTGGCGTCATGTGCGCCTGAAGTGTGCGCTGAAGTCGTCTGCGCTGGAGTCACTGTTTTGCTGCGTCCCAGCAACAACCAGCACAGCGCCGGCGTCACGGTCAGCGCTACCGCCAACGACGCCAAGGTGGCGACGATGAAGGCGATTCCGAGCGGACGAAAGAAACGTCCTTCCAGGCCGGCGAGAGCCAGCAGTGGCAAGAACACCAGGATGATGATCCAGGTCGCCATCGCCATCGGCGGCAGGATCTCGCGGCTGGCCTCGAAGACCGTGGTGCGCGTATCAACGTTTGGGCGCTCACGTAACCGTCGATGGACGTTCTCCACCACGATGATCGCGTCATCGACCAGTCCACCGATCGCCACCGCCAGACCACCCATGGTCATGACGTTGAGCGTCATTCCCGACCACCAGAACGCCGCGACCGCAGCGGCCAATGACAGCGGGAGCGCGATCAAGGTGATGACGGTGGTGCGCACATTCAGCAGGAACAGCACGAGGATCACCGCGACGATGATCGCCGCGTCACGCAGGACGTGGATCAGGTTGTTGACCGCGCGACCGATGAAATCTGCTTGGCGGAAGGCGTGGCGATCGAGGTGAACTCCGGCCGGCAACGCCAGGCTATCCAGTGCTTCGTCAATGCGCCCGGTCAGATCCAGCGTGTTGACGCCGGGAGCCTTCTGCACCGACAACACCACGGCGCGGTTGGCCTTGAATGATGCAGTGCCGCGTGCCGGAGCCGCGCCCAGACGCACGTCCGCGACCATGCCGATGGTCACCGGCACGCCGTCGCGCCAGATCACGATCGTGTCAGCGATGTCCTTGGCCGAACGCACCTGGCCACGAGTGGCAATGGCGACCTCGCGCCCTTCGACGTGCGGCAGGTAACCGGCGGCGGCAGTAGCGTGCGACTTGCCAGCGGCCTTGGCTACGTCTTCGACCGTCAGGCCGTAGAGCTGGAGTTGGCTCGCCCGCGCGTGAACCTGGTACTCCGGCAATTCACCGCCAATCGCGACGACCTGGCTGACGCCGGAGACCGCGAGCATGTGGTTACGCAATTCATACTCGGCAAAGCCGCGCAGCGTGAGCGGATCAGCCTTGCCGTCGAGCGAGGACACCGACAGCAGCATGATCTCGCCGGTGATACTGCTGATGGGAGCCAGCTCCGCGTGGGTGTCTTTCGGTAGCAGTTCGCGTGCCGCGTTGACGCGTTCACCGACCTGCTGGCGGGTGCGGTGGACATCCTCGCCCCAGTCGAACTCCGCCCAGACGATCGACAGACCAAGGGCGCTCGACGAGCGCACACGTCGCAGACCGGGCACGCCTGCAATTGCACCTTCGAGCGGCACCGTCACCTGCGTTTCGACTGCATCGGCACCAAGTCCGGGTGCCTCAGTCAGCACTACCGCCGTAGGGGCGTTGAGTTCGGGGAACACATCCACCGGCAGACGCGATAACTGCCAACCGGCGACAGCCAGCAGAATGCCGGCGAGCACCAGCACGGTGCGCGCGTTGTTCAGACTCCAGGCGATCAGCAGGTGCAACATCACTTACCCTTCTCATCAGGCTCCGCATGGAACGATCCATCCGAGTGGAAATGACCACCGAGTTCCGCCTTGCCGGCACCACTGAGTTTGAGTTGGTAGATGCCGTCGACGACCACCTCGTCACCTTCTCCAACGCCGGACAGAAGTTCCACCCAGGCACCATCGCTGACGCCGAGATCCGCAGGCATGCGCATCACTTCATCCGGTTTCGCCGGGTCACGCCGGAAGAAAATGGTA
>JANPIY010000150.1:0-2032 GCA_031425255.1 Planctomycetota bacterium | reverse complement strand
ATGGGCGTGATCATCATCGTGGTGGTGGTGGCGGCGGTGGTCTATCCGACCTTCGGCTACGTGAAGACCAGGACCGACCTGCCGCAGATGGACCCCGGCTACCTGCTGTGGCCGCCGGCGATGGTGGTGGGCCTGTTCGGCTGGTGGATGGCGTGGCGGCCGGAGCGGGCGCGTGAGCTGCTGACGGCGCCCTTCCTGTGGCTGGCCAGCCGGCGGCCGGCACGGGCATGAGCACCCTGCACCGCCACATACTGGGGCTGGGTTTCACGCGCTGGGCGATGCTGCTGTTCATCGGGCTGTTCCTCATGCATCTCGGCGAGTTCATCGGCAAGAACGGCGACTACGTCAGCGCCCTGGGCGCCGGCCGCACCACCGAGCTCCTGCAGTATTTCGCCCTCCGCTTCCCGGCCTTCCTCGCCGCCTGGCTGCCGATCTCGGCGGCGGCGGCGGCGCTGCTCACGGCCTGGCCGCTGCTGCGTCAAGGAACCCTGATCGCGTTGTGCGCCGCCGGCATCCCGGTGCGACGGGTGTTCGCCTCGCTGGTCGGCCTCGCCCTCGGCATCGGTGCCCTCGGTTTCATCCTGCAGGACCAGGCGATTCCACGCCTGGAGCTCGAGGTCAGCTTCGCGCAGCAGCGCATGCTCGGCAAACTCCAGCTCAACCAGACCATCAGCCGCACGCTCGGCTGGCAGGACGGTGAGCTCTTCTGGTGTGCGCAGAACGCCGTCCCGGAAGAGGGGCACTACCACCAGGTGGCGGTCTTCGGCGCCAGCGGCAGCCGTCATCGCGGTGTGCTGTTGATGGCGGATACCCTGTTCTGGCAGCAGGGGCAGTGGCGGCTGCGCCAGGCCGCGGTGGTCTCCGACTACCGTTCTGCGGTCCAACTGCGGGACGAATGCAGCCTCGCGGAGGTCGGTCTGCAGTTGAGCGTCGATGCCGCCGCCCTGGTGGAAAAGGTCAAACAGGACCGCAACCGCAGCAGCGACCAGCTCTTCGCCGTCGGCTCGGAGAACGCCTGGGGCTACCTCATGCTGCGCATCTGCTTCGGCCTGCTGCCGGTGCTCTGCCTGCTGTTCGCCCTGCCCGGCTTCATCCGCATGGAAGGCCGCAACCACCTGGGAACACAGATAGCCCGCGCCCTGGGCTGGATGCTGATTCCGATCCTGGGGTATTGGCTGCTGTCGCGCATCCTGGTCTCCAACAGCACGTACGTCATCACCGGCACCACCGTGGTGCTCGGCGGCCTGATCGGGGTCGGCAGTTGGCGCTGGTGGACGATGCGGGTCTAGGCGGCAGTATCCGCGCGCGATGAACGATCCCTCCATGGCCGACTACGTAGCCGACTGCATCCGCTCCCGCCGCACGGTGAAGGCCTACACCGGCGAGGCGGTCCCCCGTGCGCTGCTCGAACGCTGGCTCGAGCTGGCGTGCCTGGCGCCGACGCATCGCCTGACCCAGCCCTGGCGTTTTGCGGTGCTCGACCAGCCGGCGATCGCGCGCCTTGCCACCTTCTTGTCCGGCGAACCCGCCATCGCCGCGGTACCCGACCCGGCCAAGGGCGCGGCCAAGCTCGCCAAGCTGCTGGAGCGCCTGCCCAGCCTCGGCGTGATGATCCAGGTGACCTGGGTGCGCGACGCCGACGCGGGGATCGATGGCGAGGAACACGCCGCCGCCAGTGCGGCGGTGCAAAACTTATTGCTGGCGATCCACGCCGATGGCTGGGGCGGGTTCTGGTCCACCACCGCCGCGCTCGGCCACCCGGCGACGTTGCGCTGGTGCGGTCGCGACCCCGCTACCGAAGGCTTCCTCGCCTCGGTGTGTGTGGGGCGCAGCGCCTTGCCGCCGCCCGTCGCCCCGCGGCGCGTGCCCTTGGCTGAGCGCGTGGTGTGGGTCGGCGAAGGATCGCGCTGAGCGGCCAAGCCGCGAACGATCCACTGTCGACTCGATCACCCTCCTCCTGACCCTGCGCACCCGCGAACGCTTGACGTCACCTTCCCCTGGATCCACCTGATGCCCTCCCTCCTGATCGCTG
>JANPIY010000149.1:0-6154 GCA_031425255.1 Planctomycetota bacterium | reverse complement strand
GACCTCGGCCTCGACCACGTCGATGCCGAGGCGAGCGGCCATGGCGTCGGCCACCGCGCGGCGGTCGCCGGTGACCATCACCTGACGGGTCAGGCCCAGGGCGCGCAGATCGGCGAGCGCCGCCGCGGCTTCGGGACGCGGCTCATCGGCCAGCAGCAGCCAACCGTGGAAACGACCGCTGACCGCCAGGCCGACCAGGGGACCATCGTGGCCTGGGACGGAAGGCACCGTCACGCCGCTTTCGCTCAGGAAACTCGCGCGGCCCATCTTGACCACGCGGCCATCCGCGAGCGTGCCGCTCAGGCCCTTGCCGCCGATCTCCTGGATGCCGCTGAAGGGCAGGCGCTCGGGCAGCGGCACCGCCGCGCTCACCGCCCGGCTGACCGGATGGCTGCTGGCGGCGCCGAGGCTGCCGGCGAGACGCGTGAGCTCCGCCGCCTCGACTCCTTCCGCCGGCGCGGTGCCGGTGAGTGACAGGTGTCCGAGCGTGACGGTGCCGGTCTTGTCGAGGATCAGCGCGTCGACATCGGCGAGCTCTTCGAGGAAGGCGGTGCCTTTGACCAGGATGCCGTGCCGACCGGCGACGGCGAGCGCGGCGATGGCGGTCGCCGGCGCGGCGAGGACCAGCGCGCACGGGCATGACGCCACCAGCACCGTCATCATCGCCGCCACCGAACCGGTGAGGAACCAGGTGGCGCAGGCGAACAGCAGCACGGCGATGAGGTAGGGCTGGGCATACCGTTCGAGCAGGCGCGTCACCGGCGGCTTGGACTTCTCCGCCTCGTGCAGCAGCGACACCACCTTGCCCAGCGCGGTGTCGGCACCGGTGCGGGTGACTTCGACGATGAGGCGACCGTACTGGTTGATGGTGCCGGCGAAGACGTGATCGCCGGCCACCACCTCGACCGGCACCGATTCGCCGGTGATCGGCGCGGTGTCGAGGCTGGAGGTGCCCTCGCGCACCAGGCCGTCGGCCGGGCAGCGATCACCTGGGCGGACCTCGACGCGCATGCCGGCTCGCAGCGACTCGACCGCCACCTCGTTGACCGCGCCGTCATCGCCCAGGCGGCGGGCGTGAGTCGCCGACAGACGACCGAGCGCGGCGATCGCCTCGCGCGAACCGATCAGGCTGCGCTCCTCCAGCACGTGACCGATGACCATCGCCAGCGGCACCAGCGCGGCGGTCTCGAGATCGCCCACCACCCAGGCGGCGATGAGTGCCACCGCGACGAGCTGGTCGGTGACGCCATGCAGGCTGGGCCGACGCAGGCTGCCCCAGGCTTCGATCAGCACCGGCACCGCCACCAGGACGGCGGCGACGCCGGCGACCAGGCTGGCGACCTCGCGCTGCGCCGGGATGGCGAGGTGGATGACCAGCGCGATCACCAGCAGGCCGGCGGCCACCAGCGCCAGCAGCAGGCGGGTGCCGAGGGCGCGTTTCTCCGACCCCGACATCAAGTCGCCGGTGTCGCCGAAGCTGATGTGGGTATGGTCGCAGCAGCCATCGTGATCGTGCTGGTGGGCGGTGGCCGGCACCGGCTTGATGCTCGCCGCCCAGGACGCTGCCACCGGTCTCGCTTCGGGTGCGGGTCTGCCGTCGCTCATTTGCGCTCCGCCCCACCCGAGATGATCAGCCGCACCGGTTCACGCCCATCGACCAGGGTCACCGGCGTGACATCCCGCAGGATCTCCTCCATGCGGTCGCGATAGATCCGCGTCAGCATCAGCGCGCGTCGCTCCGGCGTCGCGGACTCCTCGGCCAGCGCGGTGATGCGGTCGGTCACCACCCGCGCCTCGCTGAGACGTTCCTTGGCCTTGGCCTCGGCGCCCTGCCTGATCTCGACGGTGTCGTGTTCCCCTTGCTGGCGGTATTGTTCGGCGCTGGTGCGCGCGGCGGCGACCACCCGCGCCGCTTCGGCCTCCGCCGCCAGGACCAGATCGAAGGCCGGCTTGGCGCGTGAGGGCAGCTGCGCGGTGAGGTCGACGCGGCTGATCTCGATGCCCATCCCGAGCGACTTCAGCCGCTGATTCATCTGGGCGCGGATATCGCCGCGCAGGCCATCGCGCTGGGCGGCGGACACCGCCGCGGCGCCGCCGGTATCGGTCGCGCTGCGCGTGGCCAGCACCCCGTCGAGTGGCCGCCCGGCGAGGGCCGCGATGGCGCTGGCGCAGAACGTGCGTTCGAGCGCCGGCAGCAGCCGCTCACGCGCCAGCAGGTAGGTCGCGACATCGCTGACGTGGTAGGTCACCACGCCGCCCACGTGCACCGCGCCGCCATCGCCGCTGAGGGCGTAGCCGCCTTCGCGCAGGTCGAGCGCCGTCCACAGCGGCTGGCCCTCCGGCCGCGTCGCCAGGGTCAGCGCATTGATCTGGTGGGTGAGCTGGCGTTCAGGCCCCGGCAGGACCACCACCTCTTCGACCGGACGGGGCCAAGCCCACACCAGCCCGGTGGTGCTGATGCGATCGATCTTGCCAAAACGCAGCACCACCGCCCGGCTTCCCGGCTCGACGCTGACGAATCCGGAGGCCAGCCAGGCCAAGGCCAGCACGCCCACCCCGATGAAGAGGAAGCGGAAGGCGAGACCGACGGATTGTTCGATCGCGCGACGACCGGCGGGGTCTTTTCTCATCGATGCGCTCGGCGCAGCGTGTCCGATGTCCGATGGCAGACGGCCGATGGCAGACGGCCGACGGCCGATGGCCGACAGCCGACGGCCGACAGCCGATGGCCGATGGCCGATGGCCGATGGCCGATGGCCGTTGGCCGTTGGCCGTTGGCCGTTGGCCGTTGGCCGTTGGCCGTTGGCCGACAGCCGTTGGCCGTTGGCCGTTGGCCGTTGGCCGACAGCCGTCACTGCCGACGAGACATCGGACATCGGACATCGGACATCGGACGGTCATCATGGCTTCCCGCCCTTCGGCGGCATCACCGGTCCTTCGACCAACGACCGGAACGGCGCCGCATCCGTGCGCAGCACCAGCCGGGTACCGACGGTGATGATCTGGTCGAGGGTGTCGAGACCGCGCAGGAAGGTGTAGAGCTCGGGGTCGGCGCCGTGCGCCTTGGCGTAGATCGCTGCCGCTTCCGTGCGCGCCTTGGCCTCGACGCCGGAAGCCTCCTCCTGTGCTTTGGCCACGGCGATGCGCGCATCGCGGAAGGCGACCTGATTGATCTCGGCGGCGAGCTGTGCGCCCTGGGCCTTGCGCTCGGCGGCGGCGGTCTGGCGTTCGGCGATCATGCGATCGATGGTGACGGCGATGGTGCTCTCGGGCAGGCCCAGGCGTTCGATGCCGACCTGCACCAGTTCGACGCCATAGGTCTCGCGCACCTGCTCGGCCAGGCGTTTGAGCAGCGCCTGTTCGAGCGCGTCCAAGCGCACGCGCTTGGCGTCGGTGTTGACCAGCTCGTCGAGCGCAAAACGGCTGGCCTCGGTCTCCAGGGCCGAGCTGAGGAACGAACGCAACTGGCCGGCCGCCTCATCGGCATCGCCGCGCACAGCGCGCAGGTGCGCCAGGATGCGCGCCTGTTCCCCCGGCACCCGCCAGGCCGCGAAGGCGGCGATCTGGATGCGCAGCCCGTCCTTGGTACCGACGTCGTGCAGGCCGGTGCCGGTGGTGTGCAGGCGGAGGTCGACCGCCACCGTGCGTTCGACCGGCGCGGGAATACGCCAGGTCAGACCGGGGCTGGTCGCCACCCGCACCGGATCGCCGAAACGCGTGACCACCAGCGCGCTGCCCTGCGGCACCACCACCAGGGTCGCGGCCAGGGCTGCGACCACCACCAGCGTCAGCGCCAGCGTCAGGCGCAGCGTGCGGCTGCCGCCCTGGGTCGGTGCGGCGGGACGCGGCTCATGGCCGTGCTGCCCATGCTCATGGGCGTGGTCGTGGTGCGCGTCATTCATTCGCCAGTATCCCCAGGTGCGGCGAATCGCCGCAGGTCGAGCACCGGCCCGTCGATCAGACGCAGGCGGTGGTCGATGATGTCGATGGTGCCACTTGAAAGACCCTTGGTCAGGACGTGCAGCCAGCGTTCCAACGCCAACGCCTCCGGCGCGAGCTGCCACGCCGCGGCATCGCCGGCGAAGAGCGTGGCATCGACGCGCGCCACGCTCAGCAGATTGGCGGCCTTCCATACTCCATTCGCGCGGATGTTGGAGGCTTCGATGGCTTTATCGCTACGGTCGCCGATGGCGTTGCGACGGGCATCGGCGACGTTGCGTTCGCTGATGATCCCCGCCTCCTGCACGCCATGGTAGGCGGCGGCGGCCTTGGCCGGCGGATGGATGCTGTCGATGGTCACGGCGAGGATTTCGAGACCGCTGCTGGTGGCATCGAGATCGGCCTGCACCGCCGCGCGCACCGCCGCACCGAGCTGACTGCGGTCTTCGCCGATGGCGGCCATCAGCGGACGGGTGGCGAACACCCGCGCCAGGTGACGGCGCGCGACCAGGCGCACGCTGTCCTCCGGCCGGGTGAGGTGATAGAGCGAGGCGCGCGCCGCGGCGTCGTCGAGGCCGATGCGATAGAACACCCGCACATCGCTGTTGAGCACCTGCGCCGCGCGCGCGGTCGCATCGCCGCCATCGCCTGGGACGATGTAGAGCGCATCCGCCGCATGATCGAGGCGCCACACGCGATCGAAGGTGCGCGTATCGGTGGCGTCGGCCATCAGGCGCGCCGGCAGCGGCGCGGCCGGCTGGGCGGCATCGCTCTGCAGTCCGATCGCGAGTTCGCGCACCGCACCGGAATCCAGCCGGCGGACGATGCCGAAGGGATACGGCAGATGCACGTGCAGCCCGCTCTTGAGCACCGCCACTGGCGCACCGAGACGTTCGTAGACGCCGCGCTCCTGCAGCGACAGCGCGGTGACGCCGCTCAGCAGCCAGGCGCCTAGCAGCAGGACCAGGAACAGCGGCCCACTCGCGCGGCGCACGAAACCCAGAGCCCAGCTCTGCGACAGATCGATGCCGAAACGCTCCTTCAGTTCGGTGCCGCCACCGCCGCCCGCGCCCAGGCGCGGCAGCACCAACCCGGCGATGGCGCTGTCGGCCAGGCCGCGGGCCTCGGCCAATCCCGCAGCCGGCAGGAAGGGCGCCGCCGCCACGCGCAAGGCGACCTCGCACGCGATCACCACCAGCAGGATGGCCAGCATCAGCAGGACCCACCCCACCAGCGTGCCGGCGCCGAGCGAACGGGCGACCTCGGCCGCGCCGCACACCACCAGGGTCCACACCAGCAGACGCAGCAGGCGGGCGAGGCCGGCAGCCTCGGGCAGTTCGACCTGCGCCGGCAGCAACGCGCTCGCCGCCGCCAGGCTCAGCCTGCGTTCGACCACCAGCACCGGAAAGGCGGCGATCAGCAAGGCGATGCCGACCGCGAAACCGCCGGGCACCAGGGCTACATCCCCAGGTGAGCGGCCGAGGGTCGACAGGGTCCAGATGGCGAGGGCGGCGGCGATGACCACCAGCGGCAGACCCACCAGCGCCTGCGGCCAGCCCGCCAGACGCAGCGCGCGCTGCCCTTCCGCCCGCACCAGCAGGTCCGGATCGTCGCCGCCGCTGAACAGGGCCTGGGTCGCCGGCGCATCGGCGGCGCGGGCGGCGAGCGCGGCGTGCCGTTGCTGACGGGTCACCAGCGCCGCATCGGCAGCCTCCCACACCCGCCGACGGGCGGCGGTCAAGAGCACCGCCGCCATCAATGCCGCCGCCGCGAGGAGCATGGCGGCACCGGGCAAGGCCAGCGCCTTGGCCAGTGCCGGCTGACCTCCGAGTTGCAGTCCCACCGTGGCGAGGGCGAGTTCGAGCCCGAGCACCAGGGTCACCCAGCCGGTGACCGCGAGCAGGCCATACCAACGGGCCGCGCGTTCGATCGCCAAGGGCAGCGCCACCGGCGCTGCAGCAGGAGTTGGAGGAACCGGTTCAGTCATGGTCGGGCACGTTAGTTCCGCCACGTCGGGCCTGCAATCAGCGCGCGGTCGGGGCTGCTCAGGAAGACGGAGAGTGTGTGGGGGCCTTTCGGGTGAGTACGGCGGACAGCTGGCAGCCGACAGCCGACAGCCGACAGCCGACAGCCGACAGCCGACAGCCGACAGCCGACAGCCGACAGCCGACAGCCGACAGCCGACAGCCGACAGCCGACAGCCGACAGCCGACAG
>JANPIY010000148.1:0-5294 GCA_031425255.1 Planctomycetota bacterium | reverse complement strand
CTCTTCCGCCCGGAAGCAACCAGCGCAGGCTGGTCGAACCGCAGAGGCCGCAGAGGGCGCAGAGATGAGAATCCCCAGCTCTGCGGCCTCTGCGGCATTCCAGGTAACTAGATTTCGAGGGGGTTAATTGGGTTCTTCGGCGGGATCAGTGGGTGGAGTGCCGTCAATGAGAGCGGATCGGCCGCAGAGACGCAGAGGCGCAGAGGCGCAGAGGCGAAAGACCCCTCTTCTTGTCTTCCTCTGCGTCACTGCGCCTCTGCGGCCAGCCTTTCTCCAATTGATCCCGAGAGCGGACCAACATCAACGACACGGGGCGGGATGCGCATCCGCACCCCGCCCCGCGTTGCGAAACCAGGATGACGTTACTTGGGAGCCACGTTGATGGTGTGGTAGAGATCCCCGCTGACCGTCGTGCCGTCGGCGGCGGCGAGCTTGTAGGTGATCATCTGCTGCATCACCACCTTGAGATCGGCGAGCTGCAGAGTCACCGACTTCTTGTCGGGCGAGAGCGTCACGCCGGTGACCTCGACCGGATCGCGGCCCTGCTTGTCGGGTTCGCTCACCTTGAACTCCGGCGAGCCGTAGGCCGAGCTGTATTTGTAGTTCCAGCGCTTCACCGCGTAATTGCCTGCGTCGCCGGCCAGCGCCGGGTCGAGCGCGACCGGGAAGGTGATGGTCACGCCCTTGGCGGTGACATTCAACTTGGTGGGCAGGGTCACCGGCTTGCCGGTGTAGCGGATGCGGTGCAGGCAGCCTTCCTTGCCGGCGTTGGTCTGCCAGCCGCGCATGCCGACCATGTACATCTGACCATCGATGGGATGGAAGCGCGCGCGCATCGCCGACGAGGCGAAGGTCAGCGGGAACTTCACCACGCCGCCCTGCGGCACGCCGTCGATCTCCTCGAAGGGCATGACGAAGAGCGACGATTGGCCGTAGCTCATGTGCAGCAGGTTGCCCTTGAGCGGACCCCACTTGTCGCTGGATACCCACACCTGGCCGCCGCTCGAGTTGTCGATCGGGCGGGGGAGCCAGGCGATCGGCGGGTCGTAGGTGGTCGGCTTGGGCGTGCGGAAGGCGGTGCCCATGTGGCCGTAGAAGCCGCCTTCCTTGAGCAGGTTCACGCGGCTGGCCGGCGTCCAGTTGCCCTCGTTATCGCTGTTGGTCAGCGGATAGCCGTCGCCGCCGCCCAGGCCGTTGGGTGCACGCAGGCCGGTGACGAAGCCGGTCAGGGTCGAGCCGTCTTTGCTGACCTTCAGCGTCTTGCCCTGGTGCTGGCTCGAGGCCTCGCCGAGGTTCGAGCCCTTGTTGTAGTAGAAGTTGCCTTCCTTGTCGGTCTCCAGGCCGAGGGCGAACTCGTGGTACATGCGCGTGACTTCGCAGTCGCCGTTGAAGTTCTCGTAGAAATCGGCCTCGCCATCCTGGTTGAGGTCGTGCAGCCGCACGATGCGGTCGCGATTGGTGACGTAGACCACGTCGTCGACGATCTTCAGACCGAGCGACTGGAACATGCCGGAGGCGTAACGCTTCCAGCTCAGCTTGGCGAGATCGTCGTTGGCACCCGAGACCACCCACACGTCGCCGTCGATGGTCGCCACCGCGATGCGGCCATCCTTGAAGAAGTCGACGCCGGTCGTGCGCATGTAGCACTTCCACGGGTTCTCATACGGGATGGTCAAGGTGTCGCTCACATAGGCGCCGTCGCCCTTGCCCAGTTCGCCCTGCGTCACCAGGGTCTCATTCCAGCGCGGCTTACCGCCCTTGGTCAGCGGCTTGGCGTCGAGCGGCTTGGGCGAGGAGGCGAGCAGCGCCTTGAAACCCGCGAGCTCGGACTTGGGGCCGCGCCAGAGCGCCAGCTTGGCCAGCGCGGTCTTGCCTGGGATGGTGAAGAGGACCTTGCCGTCGGTGACCGCGAGCGCGCCACCTGCGACCACGCCGACCGCGGTCGCGTGCTCGCCGCTCTCGACCACCGCCATGCCGTCGACCAGGGTCGCGGCTTCTTCATTCACCAGGACGGTGAGCGTGTCGGCGTTGCCGGTGAGGGAGAAGCTGCGGGTGATGGCCTCGGCCTTGCCCTTGGTCTCGAAGCCCGCGACCTCGAGCACTTCGGCGCCGCCGACGGTGTACGACAGCACCACCGTATCGCCGTCGAGGTAGAGTCCGCGGTAGTGGCCCCAGTCCTTCGGCAGGCTGCCCAGGGTCTTGGTGCGCGGGTCCTTGAAATCGGTGCTGCCGGGCTTGGCCCAGCCCGCGGACTTGACCAGCGCCGTGGGCTCGCCGGCCAGGCCCATCTGGCCTTCGAGGCCGTCGCGGCCCGCAGGGTGCGAGACCTCGGTGTCGACTCCCGCGTAGATGAGCGACAGCAGTTCGGCATCGAAGCAGACGTGCACCGAGCGTTCTTTGCTCAGGGTGATGATCAGGCCCTTGTTGGCGCTCGCGCCGGCGGGAGCCACCACCGTGCCGGTGTAGTACGGGCCATGGTCCATGGTCACGAACTTGCCGCTGCCACCACCACCCTTGCGCTTGGTCCACGCAGCCTCGTCCCAGCTGATGGCCTTGAGCCTGGCCGGATCATGGAACAAAACCTCTTTGGGAACCGCGCCTTCCTTGCCACCCGGCGGCTTCCACAGCAGCTTGCAGCCGGCGCCACCGCCGCCCTGGGAGAACTGCAGGACCAGGGCGTGGGTTCCAGCGCTCAGCTCGATGCTGCCGGCCTTCTTCTGCATCCCGTGTTCGCCGCCGTTGTCGACCACCTCCTTGCCGTCGATGGTCAGCAGCGAGCCATCATCCGACTCGGTGGTGAATTCGTAGCTGCCAGCCTGGTCGACCTTGATCATGCCGCTCCAGCGTGCGCTGAAGCGCTCCGCCAGCTTGGTCTTGTAGAACTGGCCGATGACCTCGCCGAAGTTCACCTGGCGATCGACGCGCACCAGGACGGGCTTCTTGCCCGTGAGCGTGCTGGGGTACTCGGTGGTCTCATCGAAGAATTCGCCGATCAGCCCAGGCGCTTCGCCCGCTTGCAGCCAGGGGCTGGCCAGGGTCGCGAGGAGGGGGACGAGCAGGGCGTGCAGGGAACGCATGGGCGGAATCTCCGGAAGGTCGACGTGGTACCAGGGGGTGACCGGGGCGTTGAAGCCATAGTGCCCGATTCCCTTGGAAGAAAGCGCTTTCAGGTGGCCAAGTGTGACGAGGTCTCACGCGCTCATTCCACGCCCCGTGGCATATCTCCAGGTCCGTGCGCAGTCACGACGATGGTACGGACACAATCGGACATCCTACGGCGCGGATAGCGGTAAGAGGAGCGGGCACAGCGGCGGCTCGACCCGTGGCGTTGCCATGGGCAGCAACCAATCGCTGGCCGGCCTCAGCGTCGCAATTTTTCGAACCAGTGGTTGAACGCCGGCACCAGATCGTCTCGCAACAGGAACGCCACGATCACCAGGGCGAGCACGCCGGCGAGAAGGATGAGCCAGGTCCAGGAGGCGCGGTCGGGTTCGGGTTCGCCCAGGCCGGCGATGGCGGCGAGGTCGCGTTCAAGCGCATACAGCGACACGTAGCGATCCTTCGGCGTTTTGGCCAGACACTTCTCGACCACCGCTTTCACGCGCGGATCCATGCGCGGGTACCTGGGCGTGTCGTTGCAGTGCATGGCCATGATGTCGTAGGCGTTGTTGGCCTCGAACGGCGGCTTCCCCACCACCATCTCGTAGAAGATGATGCCGAGCGAATAGATGTCGCTCTTGGTGGTGACGGTGCGGGTGTTGCGGCACTGCTCCGGGCTCATGTAGACCGGGGTGCCCATCACCTGACCGGTATTGGTCAGCTTCAGCGAGTTGGGATTGTGGCCCTTGGCCAGACCGAAGTCGGCGACCTTGACGATCGAGCCTTTCTTGAGGTCGTCGACCGTCAGCTTGAGCGTGCCGTTCTTGCCCAGGCCGCGCCCCACCAGTAGGTTCTCCGGCTTCATGTCACGGTGCACCGTGCGCGAGGCGCGCAATCCGCGCACCGCCTGCACCATCAGCCAGGCGGCTTCTTCGGCCGGCAGCTTGCCGACCTTGTCCATCAGGTCGCGGACGCTGCCGCCCTCCATGTATTCGAGCACCAGGTAGGGATGGCGTTCGTGGTTGCCGCGGTCGAGCAGCTTCACCACGTGCTGGTGACGGATCGAGCCGAGGACCTTGGCCTCGCGTTTGAAGCGCGCCAGGTCGCTGGCGTTCTCCAGCACCTTGATCGCCACCTCACCCTCGCCATTGAGGTGCTTGCAGCGATAGACCGAGCCGCAGCCGCCTTCGCCGAGCTTTTTCAGCACGACGTATTTGCCGTTGATCTGGTCGTTGGTCTTGAGCTTGAGTTGCAGCGTGGCACGGGCCATGGCCGGGGAGTATGGGTGCGGGCCTGGACTGCCAAGGACGGGAGAGGCCGAGCGCAAAAGTGGGTGGTATGCGAAGGGAAGGCGGGTAACCGCCGCGGATGAGCGACCCGCAATGACCGTCCGTCAGGCCCGGGCGTTGACGCTCGTGCCGCTGCCGGGACGGTCTGTCCCGCTCACCAGCGTCATCGAAACGGGCCGCCATGATCCTTCCTACCGTCGCCGCCATCGATGCCTGGCTCAACAGCGCACTCAACCGTGAGCGCACCGGCCAATTCCGCGACATGCAGGTCGAGGGCGTGCGGGCGCTGGTGGCGCTGCTGCCGCCGGTGCCGGCGCCCTGCACGGTGGCCGGTACCAAGGGCAAGGGCAGCACGGTGCGCCTGATCGAATGCGCGTTGGTCGCCGCCGGCCAGCCGACCGTCGCCTTCACCAGTCCTCATGTCGCCAACGTCCTCGAACGCTGGCGGGTGGATGGCCGTCCAGCGCATGCGGCGGCGGTGGCGACCGCGGCCGAACGGGTGGCGGCGCTGGAACGCGATCATCACCTCACGCTGACCTACTTCGAACGGACCTTCGCCATCGCCTGCCTGCTGGCGGGCCAACGCCCGGGAACGCGGTTCATCGTCGAGGTCGGCCTGGGTGGCCGGCTCGACTGCGCCAATGCCCTCGACTGTGCCATCGCGGTCATCACCCCGCTCTCGCACGATCATCGCGACATCCTGGGTCCGACCCTGCACCACATCGCCCGGGAGAAGCTCGCGGTCTCCCGCCCGGATGCGCCCGTGGTGATCGCACCGCAGATCCCGGCGGCGGCCTTGGCCCTCGCCCGGCTGGTGCCGGCATATCGACACCAGCGGGGTGCAGCTGCCCGGGCCCTGCGCATCGATCTCCGCCCACGGGCCGCCACGGTGTGGGCCCAGACGCC
>JANPIY010000147.1:0-2457 GCA_031425255.1 Planctomycetota bacterium | reverse complement strand
AGAAGCTTCCCCTCGACCAGCTCGACTTGTATCCCAACTCAGCCGCAGTGGAGTACTGCGGCTGGAGCGCCGGGTTGCCGACCTTGATCAGCTCCGGTTCGTCGTACTTGGGGAAGATGCGAATGTCGACTTCGTTCGGGCGGTCCACACGCCGGTTGAAGAACAACGACAGCTTGTTGGACTCGTCGAACTTGTACGCCGCGCGCACATTCGGGAACGGCTGAAAATAGCGGTAGCCGTCGCTCTTGTACGTGTTGTGATTCGGGTTCACGTCGTAGTCCACCTGCACACCTTCGAGACGCACGCCACCTTCGAGCTCGATGCGCTCACTCTCGAATACGTAGTTGCCGTACACGGCGGGAATTGTTTCGCGATACGTTGCCCAACCGCCCGCGCCCGTATCGAGGGGCGAGTTCTGCCCCGCAAAAAACTGCATGTTTACGGGAATCGAACGGTACCGCCCCTTGAAGCCCGCTTCGACACGCCCCTGGCGCAGCGGCTTGATATAGTCCGCGCTCACGTCGGTCACGTGCTCATCGGAGAGCAGCTTGAACGCATCGGTACCGACGAATGCCGGCAGCGTGTTCGTGAAGAAGTACTTCTCGTCTTCGCGATGGAAGGAGTAGTTCCCGGTGAACGCGAGCCGGTGCCCCGGTTGCACGAATCGGTGCGTGAACACCGCGGTCCCGAACGCGGTGTACTTCACTTCATCCTCGAGGAATTGCCACAGTCGGTAGCGATTCGTCAGCGAGCCGCTGAAGTACGGATTGTCACCGTTGTCGAGAATCTTCTCGCGGTTGAACAGGCCAGAGACGCTCATGGAGTTTCGTGCACCGAACGAGTGGTCGACGCCCGAGCTCAGCGTGGCGTAATCCGTCCGCCGGTTGCGCTTGATCTGCTGGAGAATGGTGGCCCCGTCGTCGTACGTGCGTGTCGAGAACTCGTTCTTGTTCAGCGTCGGTGCATACAGCCAGTCGGCGTTCACGAACGTGTTCGTGGCGCCTTTCCGATAGTTGAGGGCGAGCGACGGATTGAACTTCGGCGTGCGCTGATACTGCGGGCGAATCGTCGGCAGGTTCTCCCGTCGCATCCACAATGCACCGGCTCCGGCCATCAGGCCCACCTTGCCGTTCAGCCCTTCCTGCTCCTGCTTCTTGAGTACCAGGTTGATGATGCCGGCGCTGGCGTTCGCGTCGAATCTCGCCGACGGGTTGTTGATGATCTCGATGCGCTCCAGTGCCGACGCCGGAAGGTTGTCGAGGCCATTCTGCGAACCGAAACCCGTGAGCGCGGTCTGCTTGCCGTCGATCAGCACCACGACCTTGTCGCTGCCGCGCACCTGCACCTTGCCGTCCTGTCCGACGGTCACACCCGGCACGGTGGACATCGCCTGCAGCACCGAACCGCCAGCCTGCGTGATGTTGTCGGCCACGGTGAACGTCTGCTTTTCCATCGACGCGGAGCGCCCGTCTGCACTTGCGGTGACCGCGACTTCGCCAAGCTTGAGCGCTTCCCGGGTCATCGGCAGCGCACCAAGGTCGAGGAACGGGCTCAACTCGCCAACGAGGACGCGCTGCCGAAGCGGTTGATAGCCGATCGAGCGCACGACCAGTACGTACACGCCCTTCTTGAGGGCGGTGAATGTGAACTCGCCGGCTTCGTTGGTAATGCGCCCGCCTACGAACGCGCTGTCCTTTTCGGTTTGCAACTGCAGCGTGAGGTAGGGCAGGCCGGCCTTGGTGGATGCGTCCTGCACCTTGCCAAACAGCGTGACGCCGCCGGCTGGTGCCTGCGCCGGGGCAGCAAGCGGCGCACAAAGCCAGAGAAACAGCAGGAGTACGGCGCTGCGAGATTGAGCAGTCATGTAGACGGATGTTCTGAGCGAACGAACGGGTTTCACGCAACCTATGGGAGAGCGGAACCATAGGCACGGCACGCGGTAATCAGCCTGCGCCGGCAAGACCGAAACAAGGCCGGTGCCAACGCTACCGTGCCACCCTGGGCTCTGTAATGTGCTGATCCGCGCGCTCATTCACCTGCTCGTTACCGGCCCGCTGCGCGCTCGCCGGCCCAATCCACCAACGGCGCGAGTCGCGCGGGCGTTGCAGTTGCCGGCATTTCCCGATCGGCTGCGGTTGCTTCGCGACACCGTGTGGATTGCGGAGACGCGGGATATTCCGGGGCCGCGAGAAGGCGGGTAGCGCGCGCTATCTGCTCGTCGTTCCCGGCGTGAGCCCGAGGACCGTCAGGAGGAGCTCGAGCGCTTCATTCAGCCGCAGGCTCCCACAACTCCACCTTGTTCCCCTCGGGGTCGATTACCCACGCAAACTTGCCGTACTCCGAGTCATCCAACTTGTCGAGCACGTTGCAGCCTTCCTCCTTGAGCGCTGCCACCAAGGCGTGCAGGTCGGCCACCCGGTAGTTCACCATGAATGGCGCACCGCTCGGCGCAAACTG
>JANPIY010000146.1:0-7495 GCA_031425255.1 Planctomycetota bacterium | reverse complement strand
GGCGGCGGCCGCGCGGAGCGGGCCAGGATCATCAGCGCCCAATCAGGCGGTGCGCACCATTCGCCCAGAGTGAGTTCATGGCCAAAGCCGAGGGCGGAGCAGACGAAATCCAACTCCGGATACGCAGCTACGAGTGCTGCTCGCCGGCCCTGCGCCCCAAACAATTCGCTGACGGCAGGTGCAGAGGAGTCATCAATGCGGATTCCGGCAGCTCTTCCCACTGCCCCCTTCACCGCCACCGAATGTGCTGACTCACCAACGTAATCGCAAGATGCGCAGGCTGTAGCAGGTCTGGTCTCTAGGCTGATTGGACTCATGGAACCCTCCTTGCCGCGCTTTGAGGATAAGGGGACTACAAGACATTCTTATCTTCTTATTTTTTTGTGACCCGAGTGAGTGAAACAACTTGAGGGCGACGTGCCCACATCGTCGAGGCGATGGCAATCAGTGCGATCGGGAGGCCTCTGCGCATGCGACTACATTCAGACCCCCTTTCTCCGCAGCGGCCGAGTAGGCTTATGTTGCTCACGAATTCGAACCGCTCACCCACACCGGTGCCATCGCCGCGAGCATCAGCGCCATAGCGGCGATATTCGACATCTACGTCGACAGGCCGCAGTGATGAGCAGCGACCACACGGCAGATGAGCTGCGCTATCATGCGACCACCGCAGGGCGGCGATGGCGCTGACCGGATCCCTGCCGTGCCGCGTCACGGCAGGGCCAATGGTGAATTTGCATGTGAAATGCGCGAAGACCAGGTCGGCCAGCCAGCTCATCATCGCACCCATATGGTATTAAGGACCATTAAGCGTTACGGTACGTTCCTGATCCTCTACTGACACCGCGCCATGGTCGGATCTGCGCAGCTTGTCTGCAGGCCATGATCCATCTGCGAGGGACGAGAGCGACACCTACGGCGTCACTCGCCCCCGACCGTTGCGGCCAAAACGGATCCATTTCTCGAACTCGACCGCGATGAACGCCACCAGGGCCACGCTGGCGATGCGTGCCCAGGATTCGAGGCCCAGCGGCGCGGTATGGAAAAGCGTGTTCATCACCGGCGCGTAGGTGAACGCGAGTTGCAGTCCGACCATGCCGAGCGTACCGATGATGGCCCAGCGATTGGTGAACAGGCCGATAGCGAACAGCGAATGGGTGAGCGAACGGCAGCTGAAGAGGTAGGCGATCTCCACCACGACGATGACATTGATCACCGTCGTGCGGGCAACGGCCTCGGACTCGCCGACCGTGTACAATTCATGGAAGAACAACCACAACGCCCCGATCAGCATGATCACTGAGACCAGGCCGGTGCGCATGATCACGGCAAAGGTCAGCAGCGGACGCTTGGGATCCCGCGGCGGGCGGTTCATGAGGTCGGCTTCCTTGGGCTCGAACACCAGCATCAGACCCAGGAGGATCGACGTCGTCATGTTGACCCACAACAACTGCACCGGCAGCGCAGGCAGCACCGTACCGAACAAGATGGCGACGATCAGCACGGCGGCAGCACCCGCGTTGGTGGGCAGGGTCCAGACGATGAACTTGGTCAGGTTGTCGAATACCCCACGCCCTTCCTCGACCGCGGCTTCGATCGAGGCGAAGTTGTCGTCGAGCAGGATCATCGACGCGGCGCCCTTGGCCACCTCCGTGCCAGTGATGCCCATCGCTACGCCAATATCCGCCTGCTTGAGCGCGGGAGCATCGTTGACGCCATCACCGGTCATGGCCACGACGTGGCCGTGGGCCTGGAGCGCGCGGACCAGTCGCAGCTTCTGCTCCGGCGCCACGCGCGCGAACACCGCCGTGCGATCGGCGAGCTCGGGCAGATCCTGGTCCGAGACCTGTTCCAGCTCACGGCCGGAAATCGCCACCAACACGCCGTTCTCCTCGCGACCGTGCAGTCCGATCTGAGCGGCGATGACCCGGGCGGTGACCAGATGATCGCCGGTGATCATCTTCACTGAGATGCCCGCGTTTTGGCATTTGCGCACGGCCGCGATCGCCGCTGGGCGCGGCGGATCCATCATTCCTTGCAAGCCCAGGAAGGTGAAACCTCCGGCCGCATCCTCCGGGCTGAGCTTGCCGTGTTGCGCGCTGACCAACCGACGAGCCAGGGCCAGCACCCGCATGCCGCGTCCGGCGATGCCTTCTGCCGCCCGTAGGATGCCCTCGCGGTCGAGCGCCGTCGGAGCATCACTGGGACCACGGGCATCGACGCAGGTTTCGAGCAGCCGTTCCAGTGCGCCGACCTTGTAGATCACCTTGCCGGCAGGGGTGGCGTGCATGGTCGCACGAAACATGTGTTCGGACGCGAACGGAATGCTGTCGAGCACCGTCGTGTCGCGGCGCACATCGGCAGGTATCAGCCCCCCCTTCTGCGCGCAGACCAGCAACGCGGCTTCGGTCGGATCGCCATGGACCACGAGCTTACCGTCCTCGTGCCGGAGCTCGGCCTCGTTGCACACCACGCCAGCGCGCAGGCACTCCGCCAATGCGGCATGCTCGGGCACCTTGACCACCACATCGGCCAGACGCAGGTCGCCCGTCGGGTCGTATCCCGTACCCGTCACCAGATACGCGCATCCATCAGCATGGACCTCCCGCACGGTCATCTGGTTCTCGGTCAGCGTGCCGGTCTTGTCCGAACAGATCACCGTGGTGCTGCCCAGCGTTTCAACCGCTGGCAGGCGGCGAATGATGGCTTGGCGCTTCGCCATACGCGACACGCCGATGGCGAGCACGATGGTCACCGCGGCGGGGAGTCCTTCGGGGATCGCACCCACGGCCAACGCCACTGCTGCCATGAACATCTGTGCTGGTGGATTGCCACGCAGGACACCGATGACGAACGCCAGCACCGCGACCGCCAGAATGGCCCACAACAACAGCCGACTCAGATGAGCGATCTTCCTGGTCAGCGGCGTGGTCAGATCGTCGGCGCTGGCGATGAGCTGGCCGATGCGACCGGTCTCGGTTCCATCCCCGATGGCGCACACCACCCCTTCGGCCTGACCCTTGGTCACCAGGGCGCCGGCAAAGGCGAGGTTCTTGCGCTCTGCCAGGATGGTGTCATGGGCTATGGGATCCGACTGTTTCCCCACCGGCAACGACTCGCCCGTCAGTGCGGACTCATCGACGTGGAAATCGCGCGCATGGTATATACGCACGTCGGCGGGCACCCGATCGCCGGCCTCCAGCAGAGCCAGATCGCCGGGCACGAGTTGATGTGAGGGTACGCGCCGCTTCTGCCGCTCACGCCGTACCGAGGTGTCGGTGGCGACCATCTTCGCCAACGCCTCGATGGCTTTATCCGCCTTGGATTCCTGCAGGAAACCGATGACGGCGTTGATGAGTACGACGCCAAAGATCACCGACGAATCCACCCATTCGCCCAGGAACGCGGTGACCGCCGCCGCCACCAGCAGGATGTAGACCAGCGGTTGATTCACCTGCAGCGCAAATTTCAACCACAGCGGCGTACCCTGATGGGCGCTCACCCGATTGGGGCCATGCACCTGCTGACGACGCCGCACCTCGTCCTGCGATAGACCGGCGGCGCGGTCTACGCCGAGGTGCTCCAGCACCTGCTCGGCCGGCAGCGCATGCCAGGGCTGATCATCCTGCTTTTCCATGGTTCGCCTCACCCTTCGCCACGGTCCGCGCGCAAAACCTGGCGTGACCATCCACGCACATCCGCTCGTGCATCACGGTGACACCGCTGATGCAGGGATGATCCCGACGCGTTGTCGGCGTCGCCAACGGCGTTCCTCCACCGCGCAGAAGATCACCGGGGCGATCAGCCCGGTGATGAGCTGGGCGGTGATGCCGCCGACCGCCGGGATGGCCATCGGCTGCATGACATCGGCGCCGCGCCCGGTTGCCCAGAAGATCGGCATCAGCCCGATGCTGGTGGTGGCGATGGTCATCAACGACGGGCGGATGCGCTTGAGTGCGGCTTGCACCACGGTGGCGCGGATCTCCGCGACCGAGGCGAAGGTGCGATCGTGGAACGAATCCTCCAGGTAGGTCGACATCACCACGCCGTCATCGTCAGCGATGCCGAACAGCACCAGGAAGCCGACCCACACCGCGACCGAAAGGTTCCCACCCCACATCCCCAAGGCGATGAAGCCCGCCGAGGTGCTGACCATGATCGCGACGAAGATCATCGGTCCGATCCACCAGCGTTTGAAGCCGAGATAGAGCAGCAGCAGCATGATCCCCAGGCAGATCGGCACGAGCATCGCCATACGGGCGGTGGCGCGCTGTTGGTTCTCGAACTGTCCGGACCACTCCCAGTAATAGCCGGCGGGCAGGGTGAGCGTGCCCGCGCTGACCGCCTGGCGCAGCATCCGTTCGGCGTCTTCGACGACGCTGACTTCGTCACGGTCGCGGGTGTTCATGGTCACGTAGCCGACCAGCAGGTTGCGTTCGCCTTTGATCTCCTGCGGGCCGACCACGGTCTGGATGGTGCACAGACGACTGATGGGGATCTGTGCCCCACCTGCGGCGGGCACCAGCACACGTTCCAGTTCCGGCAGGTCCTGACGCTGATCGCGCGCATAGCGGATGCGCACCCCATACCGTTCGCGTCCTTCGATGGTCTGGGTCAGCTCCATACCACCGAGGGCGATGGTGATGGCATCCTGGACGTCCTGCACGCGCACGCCGAAGCGCGCGATGCGCTCGCGGTCGATGGTGAATTCCAGATACGGTTTCCCGACGATGCGATCGGCGACCACGTCGGTCGCACCTGGGACGGTGCGCAGGACGCCTTCCATCAGCAGGCCGATGCGCTCGATCTCCTTGAGATCCTGGCCATAGATCTTCACGCCCATCATGGCGCGGAAGCCGGTCTGGAGCATGACCAGCCGTGTCTGGATCGGTTGCAGCCACGTCGGCAGCACGCCGGGCAAGGCGGTGGCACGCTGCAGGTCCGTCAGGATCTCGCTCTTGGTGATGCGTCGCTGTTCCGGCCATACCCAGGCGATGGGCGCTTTCAGCCAGCCGGGAAACCCGGAGAACCAGCGCGCAACCGGCACCTCGCGCCACTCGTGTTCCGGCTTGAGCACGACGATGCTTTCCAGCATTCCAATGGGCGCCGGATCGAGAGCGCTGTTCACGCGCCCGACCTTGCCCACCACGGACGCGACTTCAGGAATGGAGGCGATCGCCTCATCGACGCGGGCATTGACGCGCACGACCTCTGACAAACCCGCCTGCGGCAGGACGGTCGGCATGGCGAGGAACGAGCCCTCATCGAGCGGCGGCATGAACTCGCGACCGATGCCTGGTAGGATGCGCAGCTCTGACACGACCTCTGGGCCTTGGTCTCCACCCGCCGCGCTGTCACTGCTGGCCTGGTGCTCGGCGTGCGAGGTTCCCCGCCAACGCATCCGCCCATGCACCTGCCCGTCGCTCTCGCGCACGCTCTGCCACGCCAGTTGGTTGATCTCGAGGGTGCCCGCTCCCGCGACGCCATTCACCAGCCACTCGACCGGTTTCAGGGTGAAGCCGATGCCCAGCCAGATGGTCACGCCCAGCACCAGGATGCTGGCGGGGAGCGCCAGGAAGGTCTTCTTGTACGCCAGCACCCATGTGAGGATCGGGGTGTACACGCGCACGATGCCGCGTCCCACCAGGTTCTGTTCCAACGGCTGGAAGCGCTCGCGCGTCATGCGCACCACCGCCAGGGCCAAGATCGCACCCGCTGCGAGTGATGACGGCACGCCCTGCCAGCCTTCGGCGTATCCGAGCAGCCCGAGCACCAGCCGGGTGGTTACTGCGGCCACCACGCCAACGGCCGCCGCCGCCAGCCACACCGTACGCCGGTTCCAGGTCACCGTGCGGAAAAGGTACAGGCACACCACCGGAACCACGGTGATGGTCAGCACGATCGAGGCAGCGATGGCGAAGGTCTTGGTGTAGGCCAGCGGCGTGAACAGTTTGCCTTCCTGCCCTTCGAGCAGGAACACCGGAATGAACGACACCAACGTATTGGCTACGGCGGTGACCACCGCGCCACCGACTTCGCGGGCGCCGTTGAAGACCACCTCCCAATGTTTCTGGTCCGGTTTGCGTGCGGCCACGTGCCGATAGATGTTCTCGGTCATGATGATCGACATGTCGCCCACATCGCCGATGGCGATCGCCAGTCCGGCCAGCGACATGATGTTGGCGTCGACGCCCAACCAATACATCGCGAGGAACGAACCCGCGATCGCCAACGGCAAGGTCAGCACCGGTGCCACCGCGCTGCGCAGATGCAGCAGGAAGAGCACGATGATGAGCGAGGCCAGCAGAGCCTCCTCGGTCAGCGCCGACTTCAGGGTATCGACGGTCTGATGGACGATGTCGGTGCGGTCATAGAACGGCACCACCCTGACCTGCGAGACGCGACCATCCGCCAGCGTCTTGCTCGGCAGGAAGGGCGCGATGCGTTCGAGCTGCGCCTTGACCCGTTCGACCACGTCGAGTGGATTTTCGCCAAAGCGCATCACCACCACTCCACCGACGGCTTCCCGCCCACCCCGGTCGAGCGCCCCGCGCCGGAAGTCCGGACCCAGGTGCACCTGGGCGACGTGGCGCACCAGCACGGGAACCCCGCCCCGTTCCTTGACCACGATGTTTTCCAGATCGGCGGTGGACTTGATGAAGCCGATGCCACGCACGGCATACTCCATGCCGTTGCGTTCGACCACCTTGGCGCCGACATCCAGATTCGAGCGCTGCACCGCCATCATCAGATCGGGCAGCATGACGTCATAGGCGCGCAGCTTGTCGGGGTCGACGTCGATCTGGTATTGTTTGACGTAGCCGCCGATCGAGGCGACCTCAGAGACCCCTGGGACGGTGTTCAATTGGTAGCGCACGAACCAGTCCTGCAGCGAACGCAGCTCAGCCAAGTCGAAGCCATCAGCCTCCAGCGTATACCACATCACCTGGCCTAACGCGGTGGCGTCCGGACCCAGCACCGGCGTCACTCCTGCGGGCAGACGCTGCTGCGCCACGCTCAGCCGTTCGAGCACCCGCGTACGCGCCCAGTAGAAGTCGACGTCGTCCTCGAACACCACGAAAGCCATGCCGAAGCCGAAGCCCGACATCGAGCGGATGGTCTTCACGCCAGGGGTGCCCGCGAGGCTGGTCACCAGCGGGAAGGTCACCTGGTCATCGACATCCTGCGGCGAGCGGCCATCCCACTCCGCCATCACGATGACCTGTTTTTCGCCGATGTCGGGAATGGCATCGACTGGGATGTTGGTCATCGACCACCACCCCCCGATCAGCAGCGTCACCACCCCGAGGAACACCAGGAAGGTGTTGTTCATGCACCAACGGATGATCGCCGTGATCATGACGGCACCTCAGTGCTTATGCGCGGCGGGGGGAGCAGGAGCGACCGGAGCCAGGGGAGGCACTGCCGCACCACTGCGCGTCGGCGGCTTGCCACCCCCACCACCATGTTGCTCGTGACCGGTTGCCGCGCCGCC
>JANPIY010000145.1:0-5067 GCA_031425255.1 Planctomycetota bacterium | reverse complement strand
CAGAGTTGAGCATTCCCAGCTCTGCTGTCTCTGCGCCCTCTGCGCCCTCTGCGGTTTGAATTGCCTTCCGACGGCTGGGAAATGGCCAGCACCACGGCGACGCCCATCGGCCAACACCTTGCCATACCGGCTCGCGGCATGCGGTGCTGGTGTGACCCCAGGTGCCTTCTAGGGTGTCGCCTCGCCGCCAGACGACCGCGTCCACCTTCGGGTGGCCGAGGAAAGTCCGGGCTCCACAGGGCAGGGTGACTGGTAAATCCAGCCGTCTCCAGTCGCAGGGGGATAGGGACAGTACAACAGAAAGCGAACCGCCTGCGCCTGGGCAACCAGGCGTCGGTAAGGGTGAAAAGGCGGGGTAAGAGCCCACCGCTCCGACCGCAAGGAAGGAGGCATTGCAAACCCCACCCGGAGCAAGCCCAGATCGTGGCGAGGTGCTGCCCGCACCGTTCGAGCTACAAGTGGGCGCCTGAGGACCGGTGGCAACGCCGGACCTGAGAGAAATGGTCGTCCTCGACAGAACCCGGCTTACCGGCGGCTTCTGCGCACATCACGATCCCCAGCCGCAAGGCTGGGGATCGTGGTTTAACCGGTGGATGTGTGCGCGTCGCGGTCGATGCCCGTGACTCGCGACCAGGATGGCCACCGGCTCTTGCTCCCCAGGCCACGCCCCGCCACCATGGCCGCGTCATGAGCATGGGCGCCACCCTCTTCGAACGTCTGCTCACCGCCGGGACACCCAGCCGCACCACCGGCAGCGACCAGCGCGCGGCCATGCAGTCGGTGCTCGCCAATCTGCGCGACATCCTCGGGACCCGTCAGGGCTCATCCGCCGCGCAGCCCGACCTGGGCTTGCCACCGCCCAATGAATTGCGCCAGAACTACCCCGCCTCCATCGCCGAGATGCAACGGGCCATCGCCGAGACCATTACGCGCTACGAACCGCGCCTGCGCGAGGTCAAGGTCACCTATGTCCAGATCGAGAACGAGCGTCTGACCGTGCACTTCCAGGTCGCCGCGGCCCTGGTGATCGACGGCCATCGCTTGAACGTGGCCTTCGAGACCTGCGTCGATCATGCGGGCAAGGTGAAGGTGGAGGGGTGAGCGGGGACCGCGCCGAGGCCGGCGTGCGGAGCCACCGATGAGGTATCCGGTACCCTCCCTGACTGGGAAACGCCGCACGCCGCACGCCACACACCGCATGTCATGCGTCTTCCGGTCCGCACGCCGCACGCTCTGAGACCCCATGTTCAACAAGTACTATCAAGACGAGTTGCTCTACCTGCGTGACCTGGGGCGTGAATTCGCCAAGGCCAATCCCGACGCGGCGCCGATGCTCGCCGAGGCCGGCGCGGATCCCAGCGTCGAACGACTGCTGGAAGGTGTCGCCTTCATCTCCGGTCGCATCCGTCAGAAGCTCGATGACGAACTGCCGGAGGTCACCCACGCCCTGCTCGGCACCTTCTTCCCGCATCTGCTCCAGCCGATGCCGGCGCTCACCACTCTCCAATTCGAGGTGCTGCCGCAATTCGCCCGCGAACGCCATCAGGTCGCCCGCGGCACGCCGGTGGAATCCGTGCCGGTGGACGGCACCCGTTGCCGCTTCCAGACCTGCAGCGCGATCGAACTGGTGCCGCTCAAAGTCGAGGCGGTCGAGCTCAGCCATGGCCAGCCGGCGCGTCTGACCATCCGCTTCGCCTTCCTCGAACCGGCCGCAGTGGGCAAGCTGGGGCTATCGCGTCTGCGCCTGTTCCTCTCGGGAGATGCGCTGGTCAGCCGCGCCCTGCACTTGTGCCTGTGCCGCTATGCCCAGCAGGTCGTGGCGAAGGTCGGCGACGTGACGATCGAGTTGCCGCTGCCGACGCCCGCCGGCTTCAGCGATGATGAGGCGCTCGACGCCGATGCACCGCCCTCGGCCGGGCCGTACCGCCTGTTGGCGGAGTACTTCGCCTTCCCCTCCAAGTTCATGTATGTCGATCTCACCGGGCTCGACCGTCTGCCGTTCAAGGACGGCATGCGCAGCTTCGAACTGACGATGGTGATCTCCCAGTTGCCCGAGCCGATGCCGCCGGTGACCGAGGCCAACGTCCAGCTCAACTGCACTCCTGCCATCAACCGCTTCGAACACGATGCCGACCCGGTCCGCCTGGCGGCGGAACGCAGCGACTACCTCATCCGTCCGGCGGGTACGACGCCCGATCACTTCGAGATCGGCAGCGTGCGCAGCGTGGTCGGTTCGCTGCGCGGTCGCGCGCAACCGCGGTCCTTCCATCGCTATCTCGATCTCACCCGCGCCGAGTCGGAGGGCGATCCCTGCTACATCGAACGGCGCCGGCCGGCCCTGCTCGGTCGCGGGCACGATCTCTACCTGAGCGTCGCCGGCCCCGCGGTCGCGGGCGAGACCCTGTCGATCACCTTGTCCTGCACCAATCGCCATCTGCCCGAGCACCTCGTTCCGGGGGACATCTGCACGCCGACGGCGCAGACGCCGCTGTTCGTCCGCTTCCGCAATCTGACCCGCCCGGCCGCAAGCGTCCCGGCGCCGATCGATGGCGACCTGCCCTGGCGCTTCCTCTCACACCTGGCGCTCACCCACCTCTCGCTCGCCGATCTGCCGACCCTGCGCCGCACGCTCGAACTGTACCACCTGCGCGCGCGCCATGATCACCAGTCGGCGCAGACCCTGCGACGCCTGCTCGATGGCCTGGTGACGGTCACCATCAAACCCGTCACCCGCATGCTCGGCGGGGCGCTGATGCGGGGCCAGGCCATGACCTTGACGGTCAGCGAGGAACACCTGGGCACGCAAGGCGAGGCCTGGCTGTTCGCGCAGGTGCTCGATCACTTCATCGCCCGCACCGTCAGCCTGAACGCCTTCACCCAGCTCACGGTCGTTGGCGCGCGTCACGGCGAGGTCCACGCCTTTCCCCCACGCCTGGGCGCGCGGACGCTGCTGTGACCTTCCTGCCTGCGGTCCTCGCCGACCTCGAGGCCCGCCCTGGGGCCTACCACTTCTTCACTGCGGTCAGCCGTATCGAAGCGGCCTACCCCGACGCCGTACCGGTCGGGCAGCAAGGACCGGTCAGCCGTGAGCGCCTGCGCTTCTGCGCCCACCTCAGCCTGGCATTTCCCCCCTCGGACGTGATCGCGGTCGAGGGCGAGGCACTCGCGGATGGCGAGGTGCGCGTGCGTCTGACGCAGAGCTTCCTCGGTCTCTTCGGCCCAGCCTCACCGCTGGGTTCCTACCTGACCGAACGCCTGCTCCATCAGGACAACCAGCACCTCGCCCGCGGATTCCTCGACCTCATCCATCATCGCCTGGTCTCGCTGATGGTGCGCGGACACGGCAAATACCATCCCGCCAGCAGCGGCGCGGAGGGGCGGCGCTTCCTTGAACGGATGCTGCAGATGACCGGCCTGGATGCCGACGATCACGCCTTGCCAGGCAACCGGCTGATGGCCTTCGCCGGCCTCATCGGTCGCAGCGGCGTAGCTGCGGAAACCATGGCCGCGGTGGTCTCCGCCTGGGTCGGCGGCGCCACGGTCCATGCCGAGCCCTGTCTGGCGCGCTGGACCGCCTTGCCGGAGGAGGCCATGACCCACCTCGGTCGTGGCGGCCGCCTCGGCCGCGACACCATCGCCGGGCGCAGCATCCTCAACCGCACCACCGCCTTCGGATTGACCATCGGCCCCCTGCCGCCGGCCGACTTCACCGCCCTGGCACCGGGCGGCAAACGCCATGGCGAGCTGCGCGCCCTGATCGATCGCCTGAATCCCGAGCGTCTCGACTGCGTGGTCACCTTGAACATCGCCGGCGAAGACCTTCCGCCGAGCCGCATGCAACCCGGCGGCAATCTGAAACTCGGCCACGGTTCACGCCTGGGCGGACGGCCACAGGAGGCGTACTCGGTGCAGATCACCATGATGGCGCACTGAATTCGCGGCCAAGACGCGCGCGTCGGGTGGGCCAGACCCCAGCCAACGGCCTACTTGGGACCACCAATTGTGTGGTTTGATGATCAGGACCGTTGAGGGATTGGCGCATGACCGGGATTCATGGGATCCAACGCCACCAAGGTCGAGACCTGGACCGTCGCCAAGGGCGACTTCGCCAAGGATTACCGTGCGCTGATCGAGTCCTTCCAGGCGCTCCCGTCGAAGCCGGTGGTCTACCTCGCGCTCTCGCCAACGATCTACAAGGCCGAGAGCGGAAAGGGCTTCTCGCCTGGAAACCTCGTCGAAGCCCTGGTGATCATGCGCCAGGTGGCGAGTGACGCCGGCGTGCGGCTCATCGATGTGCACGCCGCTACCAGTGGCCATGCAGCCGCGTTCCCGGATGGCGTCCACCCGAACGAGGACGGCCAGCGGTTGATCGCAGCCGCCATCGCGGCTGCGATCATAGCCTTGCGTCACCGCATCAGGAGCTCACCACAGTGCATCTGATCGTAGAGCCCGCCCGATCCCGGAGCGGACCTGCCCCCTGGATGGAGCGGGCGGGGAGGCATGCAGGCAGGTCGTTGCGCGCAGGGAATCGCGGCAAGCGTCAATTGGCATAGGACGCCATCGCTCCAGCAGGGTCCGCGACATCCCAGGCGAAGTCATGGACGTACCGCAGCCGCTCGTCGAGCACCGCACCCTCGAGCGTACTCGCTGCCGCCCCGGGATTGAGCACCAGGGTCAAGGTGATGCCCCCAAGGCCTCCACCATCAGGATCGGGCGCGAGCGTGCCGGCATGCATGAGCATCAGGTATTCGTGGAGCGGCGTACCGGCAACCGCATGCGCGCTGCGGGATAAAGCCACCCCATCGGCGTGCGTCACGGTTAGGCGCAGGCGCGTGTCCGCTTGCGTGACGACGGTGAAGCGCAGATCGAAACGCTGCGCGGTTGCGCGCGTGGACGCCCAGGTCATCAGCATGCGCTCCTGGACCGGCGGCTGGCTCGGCCCGGGCTCCGCTTCGTCGGGTGTCTGGTCGCTGCATCCGATGCACGCCAGGGCTCCGGCCAGGATCACGGTGGCGTGCATCAGGGTGGTAAGGGTCATGGGTATCCTCGATCGGGTGTGTTGGGGTC
>JANPIY010000144.1:0-4269 GCA_031425255.1 Planctomycetota bacterium | reverse complement strand
GCCGCCTTGCTCTGGCCTTTCCGGACATGGGGGCTGCCGCTCGCCAACCTGACGGTGATGGCCGCGTCAGGAGCGGCCTTTTACGTCACGATCCTGCTCATCTTCGACGTCGGATCCCTACGCCGCATCGCATCGGATGCGCTCCGGAGGCTTCCGTCTTTCGTCTGAACACGGCGAGTCAGACTGATCCGCCACACGAGGGCTTCCGGCGCAGACACCCATCTCATCAGCAACTCCGCAAGCGCAAGTGTCGGAGATGTCGAGATTTCTCCGGGACCAGGCGATCGGCTCGGTTCGCTCCGGAGCGGCTGAAATCAAACGTCTGCTACGATGCCAGTCTCAAAACCTCTTTGACCCGACCCAGCGCGTCGAAACCCATCTGCATCATGAGATCCAGCATATCGAGCGGCACCCAGTTCTCGCGGATCAGCCCCTCGTGATGCAGGTAGAAATCCATCACGCGCATGAAGACCGGCTTTCCGGATGGCGGCAGCCCGCAGAAGCTGCCGCCTGAATGCACGGCATAGACTGAAGGCCAGCCGCCAGTGACTGAATAGGGGCCGTCGCCGATGCGGATGTAATGCCCAGCGCCTTTCCGCGCCTTCTCCGCCTGCACCTCGGCGAGCGAGCCCTGAGGGCGCGCGAAGGCGATGCGAAACGGGAGTTGGTGCCCGTCCACGAAACCATCAAGCCCGCGCGTTGCGCCGATGCCTGCGGGGCCATACCACATCATCTTCGGGTGCCAGTGCTCCTTTTGCGGCATGGCGATGAGGTTCTCGCGGCTAAGCTTCTGCCGGTCGTCGAATTCCGCGAGCGTGCGGTGCATAGCGAGCGTCTGCGCGATACTCCCGACTGATTGTCCGGCATCCGAAACCTCGAGGCGAACGCCATCGGCGGTGATCGGGGCTGGCCACATTTCCGGGCTGCCGAGTGGTGGCGCCATCGGCCAGAGGCCTGCCTGCCGCATGATGTCGAGGACATCCCAGAGCAGGCTCGCCTGAACGACCGCTCCCTCGGCGTCAATCTCGTAGACCTCGCCATAACGCAGGTAGATCGGCCGATTGGTGGCGGGGAGTCCAAGCCAATCACCGCGCATCGTTCCGCAATAATGGCCGACCGCCGCGATATAGCGGCGGTTCTGGTAGCTGCCGCTGACGAAGATCATGTCGCGCCGCTCAAGATCCGGGCAGGCGCGCTTCAGCGGCAGCAGAGCGCGCGCCACCGCTTCCGCGTTGCCATGGCAAAGGTTGATGGGATGCGCGACGCGCCAGACGGCATCCTTGCGGGATAGAGCCGCGAGCGCCGCTTCAAGCCTGCCTTCGGGCGCTTCGGCCAGAGCGGAGAGGCGCTGGTAAACCTGCTTGCGCAAGGCAGCATCCGGCGAGGCCGAAGGATCAAAATCGAGAACCATATTGGACATCCGCAAAGGCGGGCGAGAGGAGGAAACGATACAGCCGGACGCGCTCCGCGCACCGCGCGAACGCACTGTCCTTCAATTTGCAACCGTATCCAAGACGGATATTGCATACGAATGCAAAATGTGATGCTCTCGGATTGGGTGCCGGCAGATTACAGTCCGTGGAAAATGGGACAGGCCGGCAAGCTCCACAGGGGAGGATTGCGCATATGATGAGGACCATGAAAGCTGCATTGGCGCTCACGGCTTTGCTGGCTGCGGGAACAGCACAGGCGCAGGTGAATTGCGGCGCGTCCAGTGGGCGCGTGAACATCGTCGGCAACGAATTTCCTGCGATCAAGACTGTCGCCGCCAATGCTGCCAAGTGCCAGACGGGCACGTTGACCGTTAAATCCAATCTCACGGCAAATCATCAGCGCATCAATCTGGCTGGCATGCAGGGCAATCCAGCAGAGTATACCTCAGCGATCGTGGCAACCTCGTCGATCGTTGCTCTCATCAATGAGAATGTGGTCCGGCCCCTCGACTCCCTCGTCGCTGCGCACGGCCAGGATATTCCCAAGAGCCAGTTGATCACCATCGACGGCAAAGTCTTGGCCGTCGCATTCATGGCCAATTCCCAGCACCTGGTTTATCGCAAGGATATATTGGCGCAGGTCGGCGTGGAACCGCCGAAGACCTACGAGGACATGATCCGCATCGGAAAATTGCTCCGCGAGCGTGGCATCGTGAAGAACCCGATCGGCGGCGCCTACAAGGCCGGCTGGTCCCTCGCCCTGGAATTCATCAACATGTACACCGGGCATGGCGGCGAATTCTTCAAGCCTGGCTCCGCGGAGGCCGCGATCAACAATCCGCGTGGCATCGCGGCGCTCAATACCATGAAGGCACTGTCCGAGCTGATGCATCCGGATTTCCTCACGCATGACAACAACGAGACCAATGCCGAGTGGAAGGCAGGTAACGTTGCGATGATGAACATGTGGGGATCGCGCACAGGCGTATTGATGGTGAAGGAGGGGAATGACCCCAAGGTCGCCGAGAACACCGCTGTGGGCGCGCCGATGACCGTCGGTGTCGGCAGCGTTCCGGCGACCACGCTGTGGTGGGACGGCTGGACGGTCGCTAAGAACATTCCTGATGAGGATGCCCGCGCGACTTTCCTCGCCATGAAGAACAGCATCTCGCCTTCGATCCTCACTGACGAAACCATGGGTCAGGCTGTCTGGATGATAGCCGGCTACAAGCCCGCCGCTGTAAATCAAGGCGTGATGCAGACCATGGCGATGGGCGCCAGGCCTTACCCGATGCTCCCTTACATGGGCCTGCTGCATACCGCGCTCGGCGACGGCATCGCGCCCTTCCTGCAGGGGCGTAAAGATGCCGCCACCACCCTGGCCGACATCGAAAAGGCCTACACGACTGCGGCCAGGGAAAAGGGCTTCCTGAAGTAGGCTGCTGTCAACTCTCTGCCGGTGGCGCAATCGTCGCCACCGGCAGATCCCCTCACATCTACGCTGCGTCGATGCGGCGCGTCTGAAGAATGCGCAGAAGCCTGCGCGAGGGATATGTCGTGAGGCATGCTACCTTCCTGCGGTTCTTCTTGCCTACGGCAACAGCCATGCTGTTGTTCATCGCGTTGCCGATCGTTTCCGTGCTGATCCAGTCGGTCTACACGCCCCACGATCAGGTCGTGGTCCAGGTGGAGAGTTGCACGCCTTTCGGCTGCACCAAGTCGACGGCGATCGATCAGGAGGCGACGAGGAGGCTGCGCGAAGAAAAGCCGCTGGGGCGCTTCGTCGGCGGCGCCATCTATACCGACCGTTCCCATCTGGCATTCGGCGAACTGTCGGACGCCTGGACGCGAGCCGGCGGAATGGGCGATTTCCTGAAGCGGCTAATGGATCTGCCATTCTACAAGGCACTCGCCTTCACGCTGACCTACATGGTCTTCGTGACGCCCCTGTCGATCCTGCTGGGCTTCGTCGTCGCGCTCGCCGTCAACGCTATTCCACGGCTGATGCGCGGGCCGGTGATCTTCTTCTCGCTGTTGCCTATGATAGTCACGCCGCTCATTGGCGCCTTGATCCTGTTCTGGATGGTGGATTCGCGCGGCATTATCGGCGTCGCCGTGCAATGGCTGGCGAACGACCCGAGCCTGTCCCTCAAGGCCTCGACGTCGCTCACCTGGGCCATGCTGATCGTCTATGGCACCTGGTCGTCTGCCCCCTTCGCCTTTGTTGTCTACTACGCCGGTCTCCAGACCCTGCCTCAGGATACCATGGAGAGCGCCATGCTTGATGGTGCCTCACGCTGGCAGCGCATCCGTTACATCGTTTTGCCGCACCTCCTGCCGCTCACCACATTCATGTTTCTGATCAAGATCATGGACAATTTCCGGGTGTTCGAGCCGATCGTCAGCTTCAACGCCGGCGCACATGCACAGTCGCTGTCCTACTTCATCTATTCCGACCTCGGCGGTGAAACCCGTCTTCTGTCATCGGCAGCGGCGACCTCGGTGCTGACGATCGCCGGCGTGCTGGTGCTTCTGTCGCCGATCCTCGTCCGCACCTGGCGCCAGTTCGGCAAGGCATAGGGAGGCTCAAGATGTCTGTTCGCACGCAGAAGCGCTCCCTCTCCCTCAACCTGATCATCGGTGCCTTCATGGTGCTGTGGCTGATGATCGCGATTTTCCCCTTTGCCTGGACCTTCTGGGGCAGCTTCAAGGTGGAGGGCGACTTCTTTTCCAAGGCAAGCTGGTGGAATGCGCCGTGATAGCCAGCTCCCGTGAACGACGATCCGTACTCGGCCTGAGTCAGCGGGCCGAACAGCGCATTCCACCAGCTTGCCTT
>JANPIY010000143.1:0-1569 GCA_031425255.1 Planctomycetota bacterium | reverse complement strand
CGCCGCCATGACCTTCAAGCTCGAGCACGGCGACATCACCGTCTACAACGCGGTGCAGAAGGCCATGTATATCGGGGTGATCCTGATCATCATCGTGCAGGTCGTCTCCGGCCTCGCGATCTGGAAGCCGGTGCAGTTCGATTACCTCGTCTGGCTCTTCTACGATTTCCAGGGCGCACGGCTCGCGCATTTCATCGGCATGGCGCTGATCGTAGGGTTCATGATCGTCCATGTCGCGCTGGCGCTGCTGGTGCCCAAGACCATCCTTGCGATGCTCACCGGCGGGCCGCGCCGCCCCTCGTCCTCCCCGCATTCGTGATCCGAGGTCGCCATGCTCCTCCGCCCCAAGACCGTCTCCCGCTTTCGCCCGGTCGCCACACCCGACCCTTCCATCCTCACCGAGCACCGCAAGGTGGTGCGCGAGATCAACCGGCGCGGAATCCTTCGCGGCGGCCTCACGCTCGGCGCGCTGCCGCTGCTCACGGGCTGCGACGTCTCCGACCGCGATTCCGTCCAGCGCGTGCTGCGCAGCGTCAATGATTTCAACGACGCCGTGCAGGCCTGGCTGTTCAACCCGAACAAGCTCGCGCGCACCTACGATGCCTCGCTCGTCGTCCGGCCGCCGCGCTTCAACGCCCATGTCAATATCGAGGATATCCGCCCGGTCGACATCAGCACCTGGAAGCTCGAACTCTCCGGCCTGATCGCGGAGAAAGCGCCCTGGACCATCGACCAGCTCTACGCCCTGCCCGAGCAGGAGCTCATCATGAAGCACATCTGCGTCGAGGGCTGGGACTATATCGGGCAGTGGTCGGGGCCGAATTTGCGGCAATTCCTCACCCGCGTGGGTGCCGATCTGCGCGCCAAATACGTCGTCTTCCACAGCCATGACGACTATTGGGAGAGCATCGACATGCCCTCCGCGCTGCACGCGCAGACCATCCTCGCGACCAAGTATGCGGGAGAGCCGATCGGCGATCCCTTCGGCTATCCGATCCGCCTCCGCACCTCGGTGAAGCTCGGCTACAAGAACCCCAAATGGCTCCGCGCGATCGAGGTCACGAATACCTATACGGGCGGCTTCTATGCCGACCAGGGATTCAGCTGGTTCGGCGGGATGTGACCGCCCGAAGGGTGGCCGCGGCACCTGTGATGCGCTAGCCCCGGCGCATGGCGTCCTCCTTCTCCGTCGCACTCTGTGCTGTCGCCGCACTCCTGCTCTGGGGCGGCCCCGGGTGGCTTCTGGCGCGCCGGCTGCGCCTGCCCGCCGGATGCGCGCCCGCACTCGGTTGGGCGGCGCAGAGCGCGGTTGCACTCGCGCTATCGCAGATCTTCGGCTTCTCGCTCTGGACCATGCTGGTCGCGGCGGCGCTGGTGGTGCTGCTCGCATGGCCGCGTCGTGCGGAACCGGGCGAGGGTCTGCCGGCATGGGCCTACGCCGCTGCGGCGCTGCTCGCGATCGGCCCCACCATGGCGATGCTGCCGAAATTCACCGAGGACGGCGTCATCCTCGCCGCCGCGATCTATGACCATTCCAAGATCACTCTGGTCGCCGAGTTCATGCGGCAC
>JANPIY010000142.1:0-8257 GCA_031425255.1 Planctomycetota bacterium | reverse complement strand
TCTTGCCCATGCGCCGCGCCTGGATGGTCGCTGAAACCCCGGCCGGCGTCGCGCCGTAGGCGATGACGTCGGCCTCGATGACCTGCGGCTGGGCCAGTTTCGGCAGCGGGTACCAATAACGCAGCTTGTTGGCGGGATCGGCGGCACTGTCGGCCGCCCCCACGGCCGGGACGAGACTCGCAGACAGGGAGGTGGCGAACGCCAGACCCAGGACATGGCGGAGGATGGACATGCGGGGAGCATACCACGGACTCCCCAGGGGTCTTGGCGGTTTGTGCTGATGAAGTGGTGGGATCCGCTGTCGCGTCCGTCAACGGCCGTTCACACCGACTTCTTGCGCTCGCCCACACGGAAGGTGCGCGGAGTGACCTTGAACTGGGTGCGGAAGCGCCGGTGGAAGGTCGAGACGTCACCGAAGCCGCTGTTGAGCGCGATGGTGGCGATGGCCAGATCACTGTGGCGCAGCAGCGCGGCGGCGCGTTCCAGGCGGTGCTGGTTGACCAGGGCCAGGAAGGTGATGCCGAACTCCTCGCGCACCACGTGGCCGGTGCGGTCGACGCTCAGACCGAGGCGCTTGGCCAGTTGCGGCAGCGTCACCCCTTTCGGTGCGCCATGGGCGATGACGTGCAGGATGGTGCTGCGCCGGTCGGTCGCCGAGGCCGCGCCATCGCCATGGGTGTCGACCAGCCAGCGTTCCAGGCGGGCGGCGAGCTGGCGCAGGGATTCGAGCAGGTCGAAGGCCTGGCCGGTGCTCCAGGTCGGCAGCCGCGGCAGGGGGATCCCAGGGGCCTGCGGCAGGGAGCGCGTCAACGGCAGGTCGTCGCCGGCCGCCGCGCGTGGCCCGGCATTGAGGATGGCCAGCACCTCCCCATCGACGCGCACCGGCGCGACCGCCTCCACCAGCCCGGCGTGGCAACGCTGCAGGAACCCCTGCGGGTGCAGGGGCGCGGTGGCGTGCAGCGCGACCAGGTCGAAGGCCAGGCAGCCGCGTTCGTGATCGCGCGCCTTGGCCGCGTGGCACAGCGGATGGCGGTGGAAGGTGCGGTTGACCGCCAGCCGCTGACGGATGCGGCCGGAGAAATCATGGATCGTCACCAGCACATCGTGCACGCGTTCAAAGGCGGCGATGGCCTGTTCGGGGACGGAGAGGGGGTCCATGGGCGTCGGCATGATGGGTCCCCGTAGCAGGCCTGGAAGGCCCAGCCGGTGGCGACCGTTCCAGCCTCGCTCGGCGCGGAGGCGATTCCCTGCGCCGATCATCCCGGGTCTCGCGCTGGCTCCCTGCTTCCGCAGCTGGGCGAGGCGCGCACCATCCGGCCCATGCCCGATTACCAGCCCGGCCTGTCTGCCATCCCGTTGCCGGAGCTGCATCATGTGCGGCAGGAGTTCGTGGCGCCGCAGGTGGACGACGTCGGCGCGGCGGTGCGGGCCGCGTTGTTGGCGCCCGACATCGCCGCCCTGCTGCGGCCGGGCCTGCGCATCGGCATAGCGGTCGGCAGCCGCGGCATCGCCGGTCTGGCCGTCATCGTCACGAGTCTGGTGAGCGCGCTCACCGCGCGTGGCTGCCAGGTGGTGATCATCCCGGCCATGGGTTCACATGGGGGCGCGACGCCAGAGGGACAGCTCGCGGTGCTCGCGAACTATGGCGTCACCCCCGACACCGTCGGCGCACCGATCATCAGCACCATGGCCACCACCATCGTCGGCGCGCTGCGCTGGGACGCTGCGGCGGGCGATTACTTCAGTGATCCCGCGGGCGACGTGCCGGTGCCGGTGGCGAGCGATGCGCTCGCCTGCGACCTGATCATTCCCGTGGCGCGCATCAAACCGCACAGCGGCTTCCGCGGCGTGGTCGAGAGCGGTGTCTGCAAGATGCTGTGCGTCGGCCTGGGCAAACACGCCGGCTGCGCGCGTTACCACCGCGAGGGGTACGCCCGCTTCGCGGCATTGATGCCGGCCGCGGCGGCGGTGGTGCTGGCGACCGGCCGCATCGCCTTCGCCCTGGCGGTGGTGGAGAACGCCGCCGAACGCACCGCGCGGGTCGAGGCGATCCCGGCGGCGGCGATCCTGGGACGCGAGCCGGAACTCCTGACCCAGGCGCGCAGCCTGATGGCGCGCCTGCTGCTGCCGGACATCGATGTGCTGGTGGTCGAGCGCATCGGCAAGGAGATCAGCGGCACCGGCATGGATCCCAACGTCACCGGCCGCAGCGAGAGCGGGAACCTGCCGGGATTCAACGGCCCGCGCATCCGCCGCATCGTGGTGCTCGGGTTGTCGGAGAGCACCCATGGCAACGCCACTGGCATCGGGCTGGCTGACGTCATCACCGAACGGGCCTTCGCCGCCGTCGACCGGCATACCACCTACACCAACATCCTCACCAGCGGCAGCCTGGAGGCTGGCAAGCTGCCGGTGGCCATGCCTGATGAGGACTCGGCCCTACGCGCCGCACTCACCTGCATGCCCGGAGTACGGCCCGAGGACGCCACCGTGGTACGCATCCGCGATACGCTGCACCTCCGCGACATCGCGGTGTCGGCGAACCTGCTGGCGGTGGTGCGGCGGACCACCGGTTTGTCGGTGGTCGGGCCATTCCAAGGTTTTCCTGCACACGACTAGCGACGGTCAGGGCCTTCAGCGCACTGCTGGTGAGGCTAGATATTTGGCCGCAGAGGCGCAGAGACGCAGAGACGAAAAAGATTCTGCTTCGCCTTTCCTCTGCGCCTCCGCGTCTCTGCGGCCGATTTTTCTTTATCCGCTCAACAGCATTGGTCTCAGCGCGCTCGCAGGGCGCGCTCCACCGAGATCATGCGTGGCGCGGTGTTCCCAGCGACCTCGATGGTGAAGGTGGCGGGCACGATGGTGAACTCTCTGGTCACGGTCCGGGTCTCGCCGTACGTCACCTGGGTCCCATTGAACTGCGTGCGTCGGGCCGGGGCGTTGGCCTCCTGGTAGGCATAGGTGACCACCAGTGCGGTGCCGGCGGGGAGCCGCTCGCCGCTGGTCGTCACCGTCACCACATTGCGCCCGTGGTACAGGAACGGCAGCGCGCCGCGGTTGTGCTGCACCACCGCCTCGAACGCGAAGGAGGTGAGAGCGCCGGGAAAGACGACCTTCACCCACGGAGCGTACTGTTGGCGGATCTGGGGGCCGACATCGCCGGCGGTGATCGGTGTCCAGGTGCGGCCATGGTCGAGCGAGAGGCTGAGCGTGCCGTCGCCGCCGGTGAATCCGGCTGCGATCTTGGCCGACGCATAAGCGTAGGGCAGGTCGAGTTTGAAGATCGCCGACCCTGCGCCCTTGGCCACCAGGGTGCCTCCGCGCGCCTCCGCTCCGCTCAGTTCGAGATCGGCGACCACCGCCGGCTTGGTGAAATCGGGCGCGTAGGTGAAGGTGCCGTTGGCGAAAGAACGCGTGCCGTAGTGCTCGAGGATGGGGCCGAGCACCGGGTTGGCGCGGATGTCCTTGAGGTTCGGGCAGGTATGGTGGCCCTGCGTGCCGTCGGCCACCATCATCCCGGGCTGGCCCGTCCAGGTGAGGCGCAGCGCGGCGCCCGTGCGCAGGGTCAGCAGCGGGCTGTAGCCCTCATCGCGGCCGGTCACCGCGGCCCAGCCGTCGCTCGGGCGTGCCGTGGGCTCCGCGCGCGAACTCTTGCAACCGGAGATGATGCCGGCGACCTCGTCGCCACAGCACAGGAAGCTGTCCTTGGGCACCCGCCCATCCTTCTGGCCGTCGAGCACGATCGCGGGGTCGGCATTGATATCGTCCTGGCTGGCGATGGTGCTGCGGTCGCGGGTCCAGAACCAGGCCTTGAGGAAGACGTCATAGTAGTGCCACCGACCGTCGTAGCTGGCCTCGACCGTGGTGTGCCCTGGGTCACTCCACCCGCGGTAGCGTACCGGCCAGCCGGCGGTTTCGAACAAGGCCTTCATCACGGTGTGCTCGCCGCCGCACAAGCCCCAGCCATAGACGTTGATGACCTTCAACGGGCCGACAGTCTGCGGCTTCTTCTCACAGGCATAGGCATGGTGGAACAGCACCTGGTGCAGGTAGTCGTAGAGCGCGATGCCCTTCTCGTCGTTGCTCTTTGCCCCCGCCAGGCGGACCACGTCCGCGACGATGCTCTCCAATGAACTGGAGTCGACGGTGCGATCGGTGGTGACCTTGTAGCCGTCGACGACGCCGTGGGCGGCACCGATAGCAGCGCTGAGCAACACCAGCGGCAAAGAGATCCAGTTCATGGTCAGGTCCAGGGGTCTCGCCCCAAGGCGGTGAAGCTCAGATGTCTGGCCGCAGAGGCGCAGAGGCGCAGAGGTAAAAAACCCTGCTTTGCCTTTTCTTTGCGTCTCTGCGTCTCTGCGGCCAATGCTTCTGCGTTAGCTTAACAGCATTGGGTCTTACCTAGCTCTCCGCATGAGTGCCTGGCGTTACAGGCGAATTCCCGCTCGCTGCGGCTGCTCCTTACTTCTTGGCCTGCTTGTTCAGGCTGCTGACCATGTGCGTGCTGAACCACGCTTCCCACTTGGCGATGGCGGCGGCGCGTTCGGGAGCGCTGACGCCGGGGTCGTAGCCGTTGCCGTCGGGCACCGCGACCTTGAGCGGGGCGAAGGCGGCGCTGCGGATTTCGTTGCGCTCATCGTTCATCAAGGCCATCAGCGCCTGCCACAACGGCAGGTCGTCATCGTAATTGCCCAGCAAGGGCAGGGCCGCGGCCTTGGCCAGTTGCATGGTCGCCTCGCCGCGATCGCTGAACTCGACCTTCTTCGACTTGGCGCTCAGCGCCAGGCGGCCCAAGGCCACCTGGGCGGCCTCGGAACGCCAGTTGGCGGCCACGCCGAGGGCAGCGATGGCGGCGGTGCGGACGGCGGGGATCTTGTCGTCGAGCAGCCTGGCGAGGCCGGCCACGGTCTCCTCGCCCGCGAAACGGCTCTTGCCGCAGGCGATGGCGGCGAACTCCCTCACCTTCGGTTTGTCCGACGTCATCGCCTCGGCGACCACCTGACCGGCATGGGGGCCGCCGATGCGCAGCAGTTCGTTCCACGTCTCGGCATCGCTGAACAGCTTGGCCGCGGTCTTGCCATTCGCGAATTGCTTGAGGAACTTCTCATCCTCCGCGGCGAGTGGCATGGTCTTGTGGCGCAGCGCATCCATCCACCAGATCATGTCGGTGGTGACCGCCGGATGACGCACGATGTCGCCATGGTCGCCAGCGGCGATCTCGCGCAGTACGTAGCGGTAGTTGGCCTGCTTGAGGTTGTCGCGGCCCTCGCGGGTATTGGTGATGGAGTTCTGGTCGTCCTTGGTGCCGTGCACCAGGTACCACTCGGTCATGAGCGCGCCGCCCTCCTTGCTCGTCGGTGGGCGCACCGAGCCCCCGGCCCAGCGCATCACGCCGGCGATGATGTCGACATGTCGGCTGCCGAACCTGGTGTCCCAGTGCGCGCCGCTGGAATGACCGACCAGATAGACCCGCCGGCGGTCGATGGGGTAGACCGCAGTGGCCCAATCGTAGGCCTTGAGGACGTCGACCTCGTCGACGTCCTCCCAGCCGGCACTCCGCGCCTTCACGCCGAGCACGATGTATTGGCGATCCAGGCCCAGCCGCTTCAGCGACGCCGCCATGTGATCGGCGGGACCGTTCTCGCTGCCGCCCTTGCCGTGGAAGCAGATCAGCAGGGCGAGGTGTTTCTGCTCCGGCAGCTTCTCTGGCACGAACATCCGATAGCGGGTGATGAACTCCTTGGTCGTGGGGTTCTTGAGCTCGTCCTTGAGATCACCGGTCTTGCCCGGCTTCAGGCTGCTCCAGTCGATCGGGGCGACGATCATGCCGCCGTAGGGGTTGACCTCGCCCGCGACGGCCACGCCGCTAGCCAGGGTCAGGAACAGGAGGGCGGTCAACATCGGGCAACTGGTCATGACGGAGTCCTGCGGGCAGAGAGGGCACGTGCACCACATGATGAGTGGGCGGTGCTTGCGATGTCGGAGCGGACCCGGGATTGCCAGAGGCGCGCCGATCCTGACGCGCCAAGGGCGATGGCCCGAGGCTGAAACCGTTCAGCCGATGGAAACGGAGCCGGCCCCGCGCATCCGACCGGTCGGTGGGCAATCCCTGGTGAGTTGCCGATTTGCGCGCGTCACGATTCGGGCGTACCCTTGCGCATGTCCGACCTGCGTGAATTCACCCGCATCAACCGCAGCCTGGAAGCCGTCATCGATTACCCGGGGCGGACGCTCAGCGGACGCACCCGCGATGTCAGCCTGCAAGGCGCCTTGATCACCTGCGAGCAGGTCCTGTCCCTGGGCACGGTCTGCACCTGCACGCTGATCCTCGATGGCGGCGAGAGCTCGTTCCGCATTCGCGCTGGCGGCATGGTCATGCGCCACGTGGCCCATGGTCTGGCCCTGCGTTTCGACGAGATGCTGGATCTGGAGAGTTACGGTCATCTCTGCCAACTGATCCGCTACAACGCGCTCGACCCCGAGAAGGCGGAGCGCGAGATCGCGGCGCACCTCGGCATCAGGCGCATCCGGGGGTGAGCCGGCGGATGACAGCGACGTGACATGCAGACACCCCGGCCAGTTGGCCGGGGTGTCTGGTTTCATGCGCAGACGAGATGCGCGTTCAGCGGGTGACGACCTTCGAGATCTTGTTGTTGAAGATGCCGACCTGGACCTGGGTCTTGATGTCGGTCATCTTCAGATCGGTGGAATAGAAGCGGTGGCGCTTGCCGTTGGCCTGGTCGTCCTGGACGTTGATCGTGCCGATGATCAGGAAGTCGGCGCCGGTCTCCTGGAAGCTCTCCTTGCGGGTCTTCTCGCTGGCATTGACGTCCTGGTCCTTGCGCTCTTCGCGCGCCTGGTCGACTTCGCTGTTCGAGGCCACCGCCTGTGCCTTGCCGCTGTTGATCAGGGCGCGGATCAGGTCGTTGGTGAAGATGTCGGTGTTCACCACGTCGCCGTTGGTCACCACCTTGATACGGCCGACCTTCACCACTGGCGGACGGTTGTTGGTGCGTTTGAAGTCATCGGCCCACGGGTTCTGCAATGCCTGTGCGATCAGGGCGTCGGCGTTGCGGCGGCTGTCTCCGGCATTCCAGTCGCCCGACAGGTCGACGTCGGTCTTCTCATCCAGGCGGGTGACCGTCTGACCACAACCGGTCGTCAGGGCGAGGGTGGCAGGCAGCAGCAGGATGGCGATGGCGGCGAGGTACGGACGCATGGAAGTGATCCTTGGGTGTGGATGTGGGAACGTGAGAGGTCGGCAGCGCGGTGTCAGTCCCGCTCGGAGGGCAGCAGCTGCGGAAAGGTGCGGATCGGCACCACCACCATGCGGTCGGCCTCGACGGTGACGCCGCCGCATTCGATCGGCCCATAGGCGGTGTCCAGGGTCAGGGTGTAACGGCCAGCCGGCAGATCGAGCAGGGCGCCGTCGATGTGATCCGGCAGGGTGGTCCAGGCGCGGGTGTCGGCGACCTCGCTGAAGGTCGCGACGCTGCTGCCGAGCAGGTTGGTCACCAGACCCAGGAGCTGCGCGGTATTGGGATCCTGGCCGTTGCGCCGCGCGGCTTGTTCGACCTCGTGCGCGGCCTGGCCGGCGGCGATCTGCTTGGCGATGGCGCGGATCATGGTCTTGGCCAGCACTCCAGGCTGTTCGTCCTTGAGCGTGGCGCGGGCGAAGGCGTCGAGGTCGGTGAGCACCTCCATGCCGCGGGTGATCTCGGCCCCACCCTGCGCGGGTTTGGCGCGCACCGCGACCGGGGGCAAAATCGGACGGTCCTTGGCGTGCACCGGGATGGCGAACCCCATGAAGGCCGCGCCGCCGGGTGCGATGGCCCGCTGGATGAGGTCCCCGGGAACCGGGATCGGTATCCAGAAATTCACGATGTCGGCGCCCGGACCCTTGGCCCAGAACACCACGCCGCCGATGGAGAACCGCTCGGTGGTGTAGCCGCGCGCGGCCTCCTTTGGCGTCGGGTGGATGCTGCCATGGAACTGCGCCGCCACCGCCCGGATGTCGAGCACCTCGGGATGGGTGATGTAGCCGACGTGGTTGAGGACCAGCACCATGCCGTGGCCTTTGGGCAATTGAGAGCTGGTCAGACGCGGATCGTCCGGGCGCAGGCCGTATTGCGCTACGCGGGCATCGAAGGTCTCGCGGTCGTAGGCTCGGGAGTGGCGAATGAACAAGGTCTCGACCACGTGCGGGCGGTGGGTGACCTCATAGCGGAAGGGCTGCTTGCCGTTGCCGAAGATCTCC
>JANPIY010000141.1:0-7903 GCA_031425255.1 Planctomycetota bacterium | reverse complement strand
TTGGAGACCGACGGATCGCGCAGCAACAGCGCACCCTGACCATAATAGTTCAGCAGCAGCGCTGGCAGCACGACCACGAACCAGGCGAGCCGGATCGGACGGCGGCCGAAATGACCGAGGTCGGCGTAGAGCGCTTCGCCGCCGGTCGCCACCAGGAACACCGAGCCGACCACTGCGTAGCCCGCGAGCCCGTTGTCGGCGAAGAAGGCGATGGCGTGACGGGGATCGATCGCAGCGAGGATCCCAGGAGACTGCAGCAGGCTGAGCGTGCCCAATGCGGCGATGGTGAGGAAATATACCATGGTGACCGGGCCGAACACCGCGCCTACGGCGGCGGTACCGTGCCGCTGGAAGGCGAACAGCACCACCAGGATCACCACCGTGGCCGGCACCACCAGGAAACCCAGATCCGGATGGGAAATGACGATGCCCTCGAGGGCGCTGAGGATGGAGATCGCCGGCGTGATGATGCCATCGCTGAAGAGGAACGCGCCACCGATGAGGCCGATCACCGTCAGCACACGTCTCAGTTTGGGCGCACACCCAGCCGCGACCAGGGCACCCAGGGCGAGGATGCCGCCCTCACCGCGGTTGTCGGCGCGCAGGACGAAACCCAGGTATTTCACCGAGATGGCCAGGATCAGCGACCAGGTGATGAGCGACAACACGCCGAAGACATTCGCTACGCGCTGAGCCGGCACCCCATGCACGCCGAAACACTCGTTGATCGCATAGAGCGGGCTGGTGCCGATGTCGCCATACACCACGCCCAGGGCGAGCAGCGAGAGCACCCACAAGTGGCGACCGTGCGGTTGCCCTGGGTCACCCGGGTCTGGTGCACGGGTGGAGGAAGCCGTCGCCGGAACGGCGATGGATGATGATGGCGAGCCCGCGGTCGACACGGCGCCTCCCTGATGAAGCGGGGGCGCCGCTTCTTCGCTGCCTACGAGGTTAGCTGACGGGCTCGGACCGAAGATGTCCTACGCGGTTGCCCGCGATGCGCCCCTGCGGGCTGATGCCCGCGCTGGTTCCCCCGCTCCCGGCGACCGGGACTCGGCTGTATGTGGTGCGCCATGATGGCGGTTCCGCACAGATGCAAGGAGTCCATCGCTCAGCCCTGAGGACAACTCGTGGATGCCCTGCATCCGCCTAGACCACGGCAGGTTCCGCCATGGAACCGGTTGTGCTTCTGATCGCCGCACCGCGTCTTCGCGTGGACGATGAACCCGCATGGAAGCGACCATCCGCTTGCTGACGGCCACATGCGACTGCTGAACCCGGCAACATTGCCAGTGCCACGCTGCACGGCTGTACTGCCTGGGCCGCCATGCCCACCTCGCCCGACACCGTCGTTTCACCCGAGCTCGACACCGCTGGCGTCGATCCGCTGCGGCTGGCGCCCGGCGAACTCAAGGAGCTGCTGACGCGCCGTGATGCACCGGCGTGGTGGCGGCTCGGCGGCCACCTGCTCTTCCTGCTGGTCACCGGCTGGGCGTGGCTGGCCTACTGGTATCCGCTGCCTGGCATGGCGCCGATGCCGCTCGTCGTCGCCATGCCCGCGCTCGTGCTCTATGGCCTGGGGCTGGCCACCATGTTCGCGCCGATGCACGAATGTGTGCACCGCACGGCCTTCAAGACCAATTCATGCAACGACGCCGTTGGCTGGTTCGCCGGCCTGCTCTCGTTCTACAACAGCACCTTCTACCGCCACTACCATGGCTGGCATCACCGCTTCACCCAGATCGCAGGCAAGGATCCCGAACTGGAGGATCGCAAGCCGACGTCGTTCATCGGCTATCTCATCGAGATCAGCGGACTGACCTGGTGGGTCGGCAAGATCCGCACCCATCTCCTGCTCGCCGCCGGCCGCATCGACGATCGGCCCTATGTCCCGGCGCAAGCCCGTGCCGAGGTCATACGCTCGGTTCGCCTGCAACTGCTGACCTACGCCGTACTCATCGCTGCGAGCCTCTGGTTCGAGAGCTGGTGGTTCGCGCTCGGCTGGCTCATCCCGCTCATCATCGGCGAACCGTTCCTGCGCGTGTTCGTCTTGTCCGAGCACACCGGCTGTACCCACGATGGTGATCGCTACGGCAACACCCGCACCACCTACACGCTGCCGCTGGTGCGCTTCCTGATGTGGGAGATGCCCTTCCACGCCGAACACCACCGCCATCCGGCGGCGCCGTTCCATGCCCTGGAACGCCTGCATGCGAAGATGAGACCGCATCTCAAGCACCTGGACGCCGCCGGCTACCTGGAGGTGCAGCGCGGCATCATCAGACGCCTGGGCAGAGATCCCGCGTGAGCGTCACGCTGCGGCACGGCGTCTACGCCCTGGGTGATCTCGCGCTGTTCGGCGGCGGCCTCCTGCCTGCGGCGCGGCTGGTGTGGCGATCCTTCGGCACCCTTGCCGCCGATCGTTCCAACGCCGTGCTCTACCCGACTTCCTACGGCGCCCAGCACAGCGACCTCGACTGGCTGATCCGGTCCGACGGCATCCTCGACCCGACGCGCTGGTTCGTGGTGCAGATCAACCAGTTCGGCAATGGCCTCTCGACCTCACCGAGCCAGTTGCCGGATCCGGCGCCGGCCTTCACGCTCAGCCACGTCGACAACGTGCGGGCGCAGCAACGCCTGCTGCAGGAGGTCTTCGGCATCGAGCGACTGGCCCTGGTCTATGGCTGGTCGATGGGCGCGCAGCAGGCCTACCATTGGGGCGTGCTCTTCCCCGAGCGCGTGGCGCGCATCGCCGCGCTCTGCGGCACGGCCCGCACCAGCGAACATAACCGCCTGTTCCTGATGAGCCTCGAATCCGCCCTGCTCGCCGACCCGGCCTGGGATGGTCGACGTTTCACCGGCATACCCGAGCGGGGATTCCATACCTTCGCGCGTATCTACGCCTCGTGGGCCGCCTCGCAGGAGTTCTATCGCCGGCGCGAATACCTCCATCAGGGGTACCGCGATCTCGACGACTACCTCGCCCGTGCCTGGGAACCGTTCTACCGCAAACGTGATGCGCTCGACCACCTGGCGATGCTGCGGACCTGGATGCGGAGCGACGTCGGCGTGGTCTGCGCTGGCGACACGGTGGCAGCCCTGCGCTCGATCCGCGCGCGCACGCTGGTGATGCCATCGACCAGCGATCTCTATTTCACCAGTGACGACTGCGCGGCCGACGCCGCCCTGATTCCGGGCGCCATCTTCTGTCCGCTGCAGTCCTGGCTGGGCCACCGCGCCGGCAATCCCATGCACCATCCCCTGGAGGCGCAGGCGATCCGCAGTGCGCTCGACGATCTGCTGAGCGACTGAGCGTACCGACACCCTGGAGCCGCGATGCCCTTCTCATTCGCCGATTATGCCCGTGACCGCGGCGTGCGTTTCTTCCTGGTGTCCTTCACCGATCTGGCCGGCGTCCAACGGGCCAAGCTGGTGCCGGCCGCCGCCATGCCGGCGATGGCGGTGAACGGCGCGGGCTTCGCCGGCTTTGCCACCTGGCTCGACCTGACGCCGGCGGATCCTGACATGTTCGCTCTGCCGGATCCCACCAGCCTGATCCAGCTCCCTTGGAAACCCGAGGTCGCCTGGGTCGCCGCTGATCCGGTGATGGGCGGCAAAGCGGTCGGGCACGCGCCGCGGGTGGTGCTCAAACAACAGCTCGCGCGCGCGGCAGAGCTCGGCTTGACAGTGAAGACCGGAGTGGAATGCGAATTCTTCCTGGTCGATCCCGCCGCCAACGGCCCAGGCGATGAGCGTGACCGCCAGGGCAAACCTTGTTACGACCAGCAGTCGCTGATGCGTCGCTACGACCTCATCGCCCAGCTCAGCGACGCGATGCAGGGACTCGGATGGGGCCCGTACCAGAGCGACCACGAGGACGCCAACGGCCAGTTCGAGATGAACTGGCAGTACAGCGAGGCGCTGGTCACCGCCGACCGCCATGCCTTCTTCAAGTACATGGCCCGTACGCTGGCCGAGCAGGCTGGACTGCGCGCGACCTTCATGCCCAAGCCGTTCCCGCAAAAATCCGGCAACGGTTGCCACGTCCACGTGTCGCTGTGGAGCCATGAGGGCGCCAATGTCTTCGCCGATCGCTACGGCGAGCTCGGCCTGTCGCCGCTGGCCTACCACGCCATCGGCGGCCTGATGCATCACGCCCTCGCCCTGTGTGCACTGACCAACCCGACGGTGAATTCCTTCAAGCGCCTCAATGCGCCGATGACCACCTCGGGCGCGACCTGGTCACCCAACGCGGTGAGCTACACCGGCAACAACCGCACGCACATGGTGCGCATCCCCGATGTCGACCGCTTCGAGCTGCGCTTGGCGGACGGCGCGGTGAATCCCTACCTCCTGCAGGCGGGTGTCACGGCGGTGATGATCGACGGCATCGCCAACCGCCGTGATCCTGGGCCACGGCGCGACAACAACATGTACACCCACCCGCTGGCGGAAGGCGCCTGCCAACGCCTGCCGGCGAACCTGCTGGATGCTTTGCGTGAACTGCGGGCCTCGACCGGCCTGCGCGCCGGCCTGGGCGATGCCTTCGTCGACAGCTACCTGAAGATCAAGCTGCAGGAATGGAACGATTATGCGGCTCACATCAGCGAATGGGAACGGACCATGACGCTGGACTGCTGATATCACTCCGTGTTGCCGTCCGTTCACCAGACCCGCGCGCTCCCGGGCCGCGCATCCCGGCTGTCCAGCAGGAGCGACCAGAGCCGGCCGATGCGCTCCGGGCGCAGGAAGATGCCGAGGCGCTTGTGCGGCGCCTCCTCGAGCAGATCGCGGATAACCCCGGTGCCACCGGGGAGGGCGCGCACGGTGCGCACCAGGTCCTGCCAGCGTGGCGGCTGCTCCGTCAGCGCCTGGCCATCGATCCATTGCAGCACCACCGTCGCGGCCTTGTGGAAATCGCCCGTGGGGAAGGGCAGGGCGCCCACGGGATCGGGGGTGCCCGCCCGGAAGCCGAGGCCGCTCAAGGAGCATCCGCGATAGGTCAGGAGATCGAGCAGACGCCGGCAGCGCGTGGTGTCCGCTGCGGCGCAGACCAGGACGACCTCGACCATCCCCGTGCGCATGCGACAGGCGATCTCGCGGACGAAATCGCCAAAACCGAACGGCAGGTCGAGGCAGCGCTCGACCTCCATGCGCGCGGTGGGCGCGGTCAGCGCCAGGAGCCGGGCATCGATATCCAGGCGCAGGCGCTCCACCGGGACCCCGACCAGCGCGTCGACCAGGTGCTGCAGGCAGGTGTGCGCGTCGCGCCACGACCCCCGCCAGCAATCGGCCCGCGCACGCAGGCTGCCCATCAGGATCCGCGCCTGCTCCTGCCCGTCCGCGACATCCGCTGCAACGGCGGGCAGCGCATGCCAGGTTTCCCCACGCCGGGAGTAACCCGACGCCTGGGCGGTGACGTGGGGGAGGTATTCGATCAGCGACTCGACGCGATGCCGACGCGCAAAATGGTCATCCGACCAGTCGACCCCGAGCGGCTCCAGGGCCGCATGCGACAGCGGGAACCCTGGATTCTCCGAACAGAGCAGGTGTCCATCGATGATCCGCCCAGGGAAGGCGGCCTGTATCGCCTTGATGACATCGCCGTTGAGGCCGGAATCGACCAGCACGAGCGGCTGATCGCGGTCGGCGACCCGTTCACAGAAGAGCTGCTGCTCGGCATACCGCTGCCAGTCCGGCGAGAGCAGGGCGGCCCGGCTGATGTTGATCAGGTTGAGCCGGCGCGCCTGCTCGGGCAGATCGCGCAGCAGCACCTGCGCGACGTCATGGTGGTATTCCATATCACGGCCCAGGAACACCACGCGATGGCGGGGATAGAACAGCAGCAGCTCGGAAAGGAATACCCCGGCGCTGCGCACGAATTCCCAGTCGGCGTCCGTGGCCTCGGTCGCCTCCGACTGCTCCAGACCGCTCACGCGGGGACGATCGTCAGAGAGGATGTAGCTGTTCACCGGTGACCTCCTTCATCGCTCATCGTTGTGTTCATCGATACGTCGCGCGTGGAGCAGGTTGATGTGGGCAACGGACGGGGATGGGGCGAGGATTTCTGGGGTCGGGACGGATGTTGGCGGGAGACCAGCGCCACCCCAAATTACCGCCGGCATGGCTCACGCCTGGACCAGGACCGGCGATGGGTCACGCCGCAAGGCGTGGAACTGTTCGACGAAGCCGAACAACGGTCCGAGCCGCCAGCCACAATCGTGATCGCTGTCACTACGTGCCACGCGCAGTGCCGCCAGGAGGCGGCGGATGGTATCGAGGATCCCTGGGCGCGGTGCGAGGCCCGAGCCGTGGGCCAGCAGGAGATCCCATGCCGCCGCTCCCCATGCCGGTACCGATAGCGACGGATCGATGCTCGTCGGCGTGCGCCAACGATGGGTCGGGGTGGAACCCATGGTCATCCTTCCAGCAGGGCGGTGTGGAGGCCGGCATCGGCGGTCTCGTGAGGTCTGGGAGCGGTGACCGCGGGTGCGAAGGTCTGCATGACGTAGTGCTCGATGGCGTCCGCGGCGCCCGCCAAGTGGGCGAAGGTGTAAGGCCGGCTCAGGGTGCGGATGGGAATGCGACGAGTGACCTGAGCACACGTCTGCAGATGACTGACCGAGCCACCGCCATCGAGCAGGTGGCCGCAGAACGAATGCCGCACCAGTTCGAGAACAGCGTCGATCGGCGCCAACTCTTCGATGGCGATGCGGTCGCCATCCGCCAGCACGACGATCGCCGTCAACGGCCTGCTCGCGGTGGCCTGAGCGCGCGGACCACGCAGCGAGCGTCTCTCCGCGGTTGGATGGACCAAGGGAAGCTTGCGCGGATCCAGACCCCGCCAGGTGGCGGACTCCGGCCACCGCCGCAGGTCGGTACCGCCGTGGGCCATGGTCATCCGCCCCAGATCATCGCTGGCGATGGCCACCAGATCATCGGCGAGCGTGTCGTGCCCCCGCGCGCGCAACGCGGCGGCCATGGTTGATTTTCCATAGCCGGAGGCGCCGACGAAGGCGACCGCATGGCCGTTGATCAGCGCGGCGCTGGCGTGCAACACCAGGCGGCCGAGCTGATGAAGGATGGTCGCCATGCCGATGCCCAAGAGGAACAGGCGCAGGCAGGCGTCGGTGGTCGCTGCTTCGGCGTCGATGATGATCTCGCGTCCGTCGACCACCTGGAACCAGCAGCCGTGGTCCGGCCATGAGAAGAAAGCCGTGGTGGCATCGGAATGGGTGCAGACGCAGCCCTCGACCGCATGCCCTGGACGCTGGTGATGTGGCACCACGCCCCGTCGGATGATGACCGGATCCTCCACGTCGCCGTGATGGCGCGGCAAATCGGGCAAGGGGATCACCGAGCGGACGGCGAGGCCATAGGCCAGAGAGATGGGTGGGATGCTGGACATGGATCCTCCAGTGATCAGCCAGAGCGGCGCAGACGCAAAGAATCCCGCTGCAAAAACCACCGCGGCCGCCTCCCGTTCACGGGCGAAACAGCCACGCGGGAAACTAGGGAACGCAGTTTCAGAGTCAATATCGCAAGGTGCGCGCTGTACTGGCGCACGGAGCGAGATCAGTGGTGCGCCGTCCCAGAGCGTGATGCAGCCAAATGCGGTTACTGAGAATTTTCGATGAGCTTGTCATCCAATGACAAGGCAGGGATTCTCACCGCACAACCGCAAAGGACGCCAAGTGGGATAAAACCAGGCGATTCTGTTCTTGGCGTCTTTGCGCCTTGGCGGTGGAACTCGATATCGGCTGTCTAAGAGCTGGTTTCATAACCCATCCCGTAGCGAGCCCGAGCCATCGTCGAGCGAGGCATGGAAGACGGACCGTTTGGAGCGGAGGCATGGCCATAGGCCATGTTGAGCACCAAATGGTTCGTCTGACGCGGCCGCAGC
>JANPIY010000140.1:0-6540 GCA_031425255.1 Planctomycetota bacterium | reverse complement strand
TATTTCCTCACCATCGCCGCATTGGGCACGCTCAGCCTGCTGCAGTCTCCTGGGATCCTCGCTGCGATCGATCCCCGTCACGCCATCGCCTTCTTCGCCGACAACGGGCTCGCGGGGTACGCGGTGGTCGGCTCGGTGTTCCTGGTGGCGACCGGCGGCGAAGCGCTCTACGCCGACCTCGGTCACTTCGGCCGCCGTCCGATCCGGCTCGCCTGGTTCGTGGTCGTGCTGCCAGCGCTGCTGCTGAACTATTATGGTCAGGGTGCGCTGTTGCTGCGCGATCCGTCGGTCTCCAACACCTACTACCAGCTCGCCCCGGCGTGGGCGCAGGTGCCGCTGTTGGCGATCTCCATCGCTGCAGCGGTGATCGCCTCACAGGCGGTGATCTCGGGTGTGTTCTCCATCACCGCACAGGCCATCCAGCTGGGATACTGGCCGCGCATGGCGGTGGTCCACACCTCCGCCGCGACCATCGGACAGGTCTACCTGCCCGGCGTGAACTGGATGCTGATGTTCGGATGTATCGGACTGGTGATCGGCTTCGGCTCGTCGAGCAATCTCGCGGCGGCGTACGGCGTGGCCATCGCCATCACCATGGTCGTCACCACCACGCTGCTGTTCTTCGCCGCGCGCCATGTCTGGCACTGGCCATTGCCGCTGGCGCTGGCGCTCACCGGGACATTCCTGGTGATCGATCTCGCCTTCCTGGGCGCGACCCTGGGCAAGATTCCGCACGGTGGTTGGTTCCCTCTCGTGGTGACGCTGGCGATCTATCTGCTGATGAGCACGTGGAATCTCGGCCGTCGGCGCCTGGGAGAACGTATGCGCGCGCAGGCCTTGCCCCTCGCGCAGTTCCTGGCGGACGTGCGCGCCCATCCACCGCTGCGGGTGCCGGGAACCGCGGTGTTCATGACTGGCAATCCCCACAGCACCCCGTCATCGCTGCTGCACAACCTCAAGCACAACCATGTGCTGCACGAGCGAGTGGTCATCCTGCAGGTGGTGACCGCGGAGATTCCGGCCATCGCTGCGGCGGACCGCTGCAGCGTGGTCGCACTCGGAGATGGAGTCGTCGGTGTCACGCTCCACTTCGGCTTCAAGGAGGAGCCCAATGTTCCCATGATGCTCGCCCGCGCGGCGCTCGGATTCGCCTGGGCACCACTCGAGGTGAGTTATTTTCTCGGGCGCGAAACCCTGGTGGTGTCACGGTCCCGGGGCATGCCGATCTGGCGCGGGCGGCTGTTCGCCTCGCTGTCGCGCAATGCCCGCAATGCGGTGGCGTTCTTCTCTTTGCCGGCGAACCGGGTGGTGGAGCTCGGGATCCACGTCGAATTGTAGGAATACAAGTTGGGCGTAACCCACGGGAGGACGTGACGTGAGGCGCGTCGCATCGCCATTCCACCGTGCTTCGGATCAGGTCCGGGAGAGATGGACAAGAATGGATCGGTCGGACCGTCGGAACGGGTAATCATCGCTCAGCCATCGGATCTGGGTTGAGGAAAGTACCTGGGTGGGGACGCATCAGCAGAAATTGATTGAGGCCCCACCCGAACAGAGGCCAAAACAACCAGTTGACATGAGCGCTAGATCCAGTATTTGCCACTCGTCACATAAGCTCTGTCAATAAACCGCTTTTCTTGAACGGATATACCATGCCACTGCAGTTCACCGATGTGCGCTGGGTCATCGTCATGGCGCTCTGGCGCATCGCACCTTCGGCAGGAGCGACCCCGGCAGCGCCCGGTGCCGGCTCGGCCACGCCGCCGGTGATCAAGAAATGGAAGGAGCTGAAGCCGATGGCGATGTCGAAGACCTTTGCCGAGTTCGCCAACCCGACCGGCTGGGACAGCTTCTTCTCCGAAGCGTTCGCCACCGCGCTCCAGCAAGAGATCATCTCGCGTGGCAGCTATGTCCCCGAGCTCGTTACCACGGTGACGGATTTCAGCGACGCGGACTCCAGCGAGACCTGGGGCCAGTTGGAAGACCATATCAACGCCCGGGCCCGGGTGCTCAGCTTTACCTGATCGAGGAGAGCATTGTCATGCGCCATTCCCTCTTCCTACTTTTCCTGACGACTTGGTGCGCGGCACTGTTCGCGGCGGAACCGGCACCGGCCGTTCCCGCCACCAAAGCCTTTGTGGCGGAAAGCTATGAATTCTACAGGTCAGAGGGAGAGGGGATCAAATCGAAGTCGATTACCCAAACCACCCTCATCGTGATCTTTGAGGAATGGATAGCCCAGGAGCATTTGCAGAAGAACACGATGGTAGAGCTCCAGTCTGATACCGGACCTATTTCTGACATCAGATTCATTCAAGGATCTGGAGGTGGCGGGGAAGATGCCGATAAGAAACAATACTGGAAGATGGCCATTTTCAGTGTGCCACCGACCACTGCCCGTCTGAAAAGCGCAGTGGTACGATACAGCACCGCGTCCCCGGTTGATTTGACGGAGAAGACTGAAACTACGGGAGATGATCGTAAAGCGGTCATGGTGAAGACGGATAGACCGATCCCAGATTGTACGGTTAATATCACTATGATTGAGGCGGGTAAGGCAGTCGACAAGACTGGAAAAATATTCGCCATCGCGTCCGTCACGCCGGTGGCGAGCAATGCCGCCGACACATTTGAATACCTTTGGCGCAATGGCTCGCTCCTCATCGAGCCGCAGATCGCCGACAGCGCGGACGAGATCGGCCTCGCCTACGGACTTCAGGTCAAGATCGATGATGGTGAGATTCCGAACGGCTTTGTTCGATTGGACCTCCAGGCCGAAGGCCGGGTGACCAGCGACGACGAAAGCGACACACTCCAGGGGTACTCCCAGGGCGGCGTTTCCGCCAAAGGCATGATATTGGCCGGGCAGCAGCAGGCCTACCCCTTGGGGATCCGCATCTCGGGTGGTTACGAAAGCGACGAACGCTTTGATCGCTTTTATTGGAATGCGACAGCGCAGGCCGTCGTCACCGTGCCTTATATCTCCAAGATCCCCTTGTTATGGCACAGCATGATCGGGCTCGATCGGCTCGTGGCCCCGCCCTTCGTCGCGGGTGGAGTGGTGTACAGCAAGACTGACGACAGCGAGGTCGTCGAGGACGATTTGAGCCGTGTCGAGCTGGAGGCGGGCTGGAACGTGCCGGTCTCTCAGAAGGTCGACTTCCAATTCCGTTATCAATACTTCATGTATTTCGATGACGACGTCGAGGATCACCACTTCGGCTATGCGCGGGCGCTCTACTACCTCGATGACCAGCGGAACACCTCGGTGACCGTCTCGCTCGAGGACGGTGCGCGGGCGGTGCTCGACGAGATTGGGCCAGCCGTGCTCGTCGGATTCATGATCAAGGCCTTCTGACATTTTCGTTCAGGATCGGTCATTCGGAGGCTTTGGCGCCGACACGGCCTGAATGGCCGAGGCGCGTATCGTTGGCCCCAAGGTGATGTAGTGGGTGACCGGCACCGCGGCAGGTGATGACTTTCAAACCACGCTTTCGGAGCCTGGCATGAACGGATACCAAGGTCTACGTCGCTATTTCGGCGGATATAGCGCCCTCGATCGCTTCTTCGACCAATTGACGACGGATTTCAGGAATCTGGCGCTCGCCAATACGCCAACGCCAGAGGCGCAGCAGGCGTTGGATACCATCATCCAGGAGGCCGCGGCAAACCAGGGCCCGACGTGGGATCTGGTGCATCGACTGGAGGGCCTCCTGATCGCACATGTGCCGAAAGGCCAATTGGCGCTCCTCGTGCCGGTACTGCGACTGCGCTACAAGGCCCTTTGTCCCAGCGATGTCTTCGAAGCGTACGAGCAGAGCGCCGCCGCACCCGCCATCCAAACCGACCTGAAGACGCAGGCATTCTTTTTGCTGACGAGTCTGCAGCGGCTTCGTGTGCTGAATACCGAGTTCAGCCATGCGCGACGGAAGATCATCATCGCCTTGCCGATCATCATCGTCTCCATCTTGGGCACCTTCTTGGTGGTTGATGTCTTTTGGAAGGACGCGCCGCTGTCGTTGTACGTGTTCATGGCGGGCATGATCGGCGCTTTTTTCAGCGCTGTCACCCGGGTGGAGTCGATCGTCTTCAATGCCAGCTTCATGCTCAATTATCAACAGACCGGAAAATTCTACCGGAGCTATTTGGCGAACCTCTTCCTCTCGATGACAGAAGGCGCGCTTGGCGCCCTGATCTTCTACATGATGCAAGTCGCCGGATTGGTCGAGGGAAGTCTCTTCCCGGAGTTTGAACACCTTTCCACGCAGGCGAACGCAGGCATCGGGGGAGCGGTGAGTCATGCCATCAATGTCGCCATGCCAGTTGCGATCCAGACGCCGCCTCCTGGCGCGACGCTGTTCGATGTTTTCCGCAATGCCCACCCCAGCGATGTGGCAGGCTACGGGAAGCTGTTCATCTGGTCGTTCATCGCCGGCTTTAGCGAACGGTTCGTTCCGGACTTCCTCGAACGGTTCACGAACAAGGGTGGGAAAACGACCAATGACCCGCTGACCGATGAATCGCCTCCGGACCGTCAGGCCGGTGGGCGCCCAAAACCACTCGTACCATCCGAAGGAGGGAAAGGCGGCTTGGTCACTGAGATGCAAATGGTCAAAGACGCCTCAGCGCAGGTCGATGAAGGGGTGGCAGACCGACCACGCGGTTCGTTCGGCGTCTCTATGCCGATGGACCTCAAAGACCTCGGGAACAAGAAACGCTCGTGATGAATCCATCACTGACCTGAGAGGTTGCACACAGTGATGAGAGGGAAGAGCGTGGTGCGTGCAGCGTCTCATCGCTCTGCGCCAGCCGAGTCCTTTTCCCCAGCCACGGTTCGCGTGCACTCGCTACGTCACCGCGCTCGCCGCTGAGCTGGCGGACCCAACTCCTGAGCAAACTCTGCCGAGGTCGCTGCCAGCGGTGCGCACGCATCCGCGCAATGTTTTGCTACGGCGATGGCTTCGGCCAGCCAGTAACCGGCGCTGCCTTGGTTGTCCTCTTCACAGGTCAGGCATAGGTCTAGGTCGCCACACCGAGCCAGTCCTTGCGATTGCTGACGGTGGAGCCGGCCGAGAAGGCTCACTGCCCTCAAGCACGCACTCAGACCTTATCGGTGTCATAAGTTGTTACTAAATAATGATATACATGTTTTCTGCGATTGAGTGGCAGATCGCCCTCAACGAAAAAATACAATTCAGTATAAAGTGAATTATTTCCACGAGGAGTGCTTCATGGCCCCGTCCGCCTTCCGTCAGAATGCCATCCTCGATTCCCTGCGCGGGGAGATCATCAATGGCACCCTCGCCCCTGGGCAACGGCTGCCGACGCGCAGCGAGCTGGTGGCCCGTTTCGATGCCAGCAGCGTGACCGTCCAGCGCGCACTCGACACCCTCATCGCCGATGGTTTCGTCCAGCCACGTGGGCGCAGCGGCACCTTCGTCGTGGAGCATCCACCGCACCTCTTCCATTACGGCCTGGTCATCGCCGGCGCGCTCGATCAGCGCGCCGGTTGGCCGCATTTCTGGAACGCCCTGGTCGACGAGGCCAAGACCCTGTTCGGCCGCGGGCCGCGTTCCATGACGGTGTATTATGGCATCGAGGCCCGCGACGAGCGGCACTATCCCAAGCTGCTGCGCGATGTGCAGGCACGCCGCCTGGCCGGACTGATCTTCGCGACCAACCCGTACTTCCTGGTCAACTCGCCGGTGCTCGATCTCCCTGGACTGCCGCGGGTGGCGATCGCCAATCTGCCGGGCTCGGTGGTGCCATCGATCCTGGAACTGGATTCGCAGGGCATCTTCGATCTGGCGATCCGGCGTTTCGCCGCCATGGGCCGTCGGCGGGTCGCGCTGCTCACCGTGCCTGGGATCGAACCGGTGCACCGCGAACATTTCCTCAGCGAACTCGGACGGCAGGGCCTGGCGACGCGGCCGGAATGGCTGCAGGCGGCGGCGATCCAGTATCCGTACTGGGCCGAGCACATCACCCGCCTGCTCTTCCGGCCTGGACAGGAGCAGATGCCCGACGCCCTGTTGATCACCGATGACAACCTGGTCGGGCCAGCGACCGCGGGTCTGCGCGCGCTCGGGGTGCGTTGCCCGGATGACGTCGAAGTGGTGGCGCATGCCAATTTTCCGTGGCCCACCGCCAGCGCGTTGCCGATCACCCGCATCGGCTTCGATGCCAACCAGCTCCTGCACCTCGGCGTCGCCGACCTCGATCGCCAGCGGCGTGCACCGGAGCGCGCCACCCGCAGCACGCTGGCACCGGTGTTCGCGGACCAAACCGCGCACGCTGGAATGCCCGCCACGCACCCCCTGCCCAAGGATCATTGATGCGCCCGCCTGCCGCCCTGCTCGTCGCCATCGCCATCACTCCGTTCTCATCGCCGGAGGTGTGGTCGGCGCAGTCGCAGACCGAGGGCATCCACGCGGTGCCCACTCCTGGGGCGATCACCATCGACGGCGATCTCACTGATTGGGACCTCTCGGGTGCGTATCTACAGTGCTACGACGTCGCCGAGCTGCGCGAGGTCTACAG
>JANPIY010000139.1:0-2870 GCA_031425255.1 Planctomycetota bacterium | reverse complement strand
GCCGCCAGCGCGCTCTCGATACGGCGCACCCAGGCCGCCTGGTCCTCGCCCGCATCGCGCGGCACGCGCGTCAGCACCTCGGGCCACGCCGCGCTCCACGCATCCAGCAGGGCGACCTGGCCACGGGGATCGTCGTGTAGGCGACGCACGCCGGCCATGCTGGTCCAGCGCGGTTGGCGGCCCTGGACGCCGATCGCCGCCAGCGCCACGCCATCGACCGGCGCGACCTCGCTCGGCGCATCCTCCGGGGTCCCTGGGTCGCGCGTCGGCAGGGCCTGGCCGACGAAGGCCGCGGCCACCGCCAGGCCGCCCTGGATGGCATCCGCCGGCAGCGTCCCGGCGGCAAACCCAGGGAGCGTGAACGGCCCGACCAGGCGCACGCGCACCAGCAGCACGCGACGCATGTCGCGGCGCGCGTCGGGGATGTCGCGAGTACAGGCGTCGACCGCATCAGCGACGTCGACGCGCGGCAGGCGTTCGATGACCAGCAGGTAGACGCCGTCGACGCGCTCGCCGATGAGCTCCTCAAACACCGGCTGCAGGCTGACCGGCAGCGACACCACGCTGCCGCGCGCGCCCACCGCCAGGCCTGGGGCGATGCCCAGGGGACTGCCGGCCAGACCGCCGGCGCCGGGATTGCCACCGGTCACGGCGAGCCCATCGCGGATGGCGGCACTGCCGGCCTCGCCCGCCAACAGCAGGTCGAGGCGGCGGTCCTGCCAGGTCTGGATGCGGCGGAACTCGTCGGCGCCCAGATGGCGGCCGGCGCGCAGCAGTGGGCGTTCGAGGTCGTCGTCGCCCACGACCGCGTCGGTCAGCACGATGCGCTGGGACATGATGGTGTTCCTCTAGCGTGGGATGCGGGTGCGGACGATGTCGACGCGGTCGATGACCTCGCTGGCGAAGCCACGGCGCTTGAGCAGCTTGACCAGGTCGGCGCCGCTGGTCGCCACCTCCGGCCGGTCGAGCTCGCGCACCAGCGCCGGCGCGTCGCCACGCTTGAGCGCCTCGGCGGCGAGCGGCCAGAACCCTGGGGTATCGCTCGGCAGCACGCGTTCGAGATCCTGCACCAGACCGATGGCGCGCGCATTGTCGCCCACGCGGTCGCGGATCGCGCGCACGGCCTCGAGATCGGCGTCGCCGACCACCGGCCGGCGCAGCACCAGGTCACGATCGCGCAAACGGTCGATGAGGTAGTCGAGCGGCGGCCGCCCGCCTCCGCCCCCCGGCGGCGGCGGCGGCGGTGGCGGCGTCGGTTGCCCAGGACGCTGCGGCAGCGGCGCCGGCGCGGCGTAGCCGCTCGCCAGCACCAGCGCCGAGGCGCCGGTCTCGATCGCGCGCAGGCTGCGCCGTACGTACAGCAGATCGCCATCGCCGATGCGCTCCCACACTGCGCGCCAGACATCGGCGTCGGTATCGAGCGCATGCACCGGCGGCAACGGACGCAGACGCAGCGACATGGCGTCGAAGCGCGCCAGCTCGCGCGTGGTCGCGGCGCCGCTGGGCGCCCGCGTCAGGCGCGGCGCCAGCGCGGCGTGGTCGTCGTCGGACAACCGCGCCAGCACCAGGATGGCGATGGCGTCGTCCTTGGCCGGGTCGAGCGGCGCGAGCGTCATCGCCTCCTCGATCAGCGCCTCGGCGTCGAGGCTGCGCACCACGCTGATGCGTACGTCCCAGCGTTCGGGGAAGAACACCTGCGCGCCGCCCACGGGATCGATGGCGTCCTTCGGCAGCGGCCCCGCTGGTGGCAGCAGAGGCAGGTGTTCGACCGCGGCGATGCGGCCGTCCTGGCCACGCGCGCGGCGGTCGGCGAGCAGGTCGGCGAGCAGCCGGGCGTAGTGCCGCGCGAGGTCGCGCTGCCAGGCGCCATCGGCACGATCGCTGCGGCGTGGTCGACGCAGCAGATCGCCGTCGACCCACCCGATGCGGTTGTCGCGCACCGCCACCACGCCGAGCGCCACCGCGTCGGCACCCAGCAGGCTGGCGAGGAGCGGCTCGGCGACCGCCGCCACCAGGCGCGGCGCCAGCGCGGCGCGCGCCGCCGTCGCGCGGTCGGGCGACAGCGCCACCGGCAGCGGCAGGAGCAGCGCGCGCACGCTCTCGATGATGCGGTCGGGCTGCAGCGTGCGGGCCACGCCGAGATCGGTGGGGAAGGTCTCCGACAGCCCGGCGGTCGCCTCGTCGATGGTCAGGGCGAGGGCATAGAGCCCGTCGGCAAGGCGGGTGTGCCGCCCGCGGTTGAGCCGTGCGAGCTCGGCGCGATCGCCCAGGTCGAGCGTGATGCTGCGTCCGCGGGTCAGCGACAGCGCCCGGCCATCCGGGGTGAGCGCCAGCCCAGGACCGATGACGATGCGCTGGCGCATCAGGTCCACCGTCAGTTCCAGGCCCTCGGCGACGCCATGACCGAGGACGCGGCCGACCTCGCGCAGGCGCTGCTCGAGGTAGAGCTGGTCGCGCACCAGGTCTTCGGCGGTCAGCAGCCGACCGTCGAAGTAGTGCGTGCGGGTCAGCAGCGGATCGCTGGCACCGAGCGTGGTGGGAGCGAGCACGGCACTGCCGACGCCCATGGGGTGGAATCCGGTGGAGCTCATTTCAGCCATCCTCCGCAGTCAGCGGTACGAAGGGTCTAACCAGGTTGTCGATCGCCACGCGCTCGGGCCGCACCACCAGGGTGGCGGGATCGAGCGGTTCGGGTGCGGGATCGAGCACCACGGTGGCGAGCAGGATGCGGGCGCGCTCGGCCACCGCCTCGGGCCGCGCGGCCTCGGCCGCGAGCTCGCCGGTGGTGAAGGCGTGCGCCCGTTCGAGGCGCCGGCGCAGCGCCTCGGCATTGGCGCCGGCGGCGCCGATGCGCGCCTCCTCGGCGGCGG
>JANPIY010000138.1:0-10022 GCA_031425255.1 Planctomycetota bacterium | reverse complement strand
CAGATCGCTGGAGCGGTAGAAGACGTTCTCGCCCGAGCCCGCCATGCCCGCGGCCACCACGCAGCCATTCCCTGCGGCGATCGACCCGAGGGTATGCGGCGCCGCGGCCATCTGCGGCTGCGACCAGGTGGTGCCGTCGGCACTGCTCAAGCGCAGGCCCATACGGCCGACGGCGAGAAAACGGCCGAACTGCGGTTTGTCGGTGACAGTGGTATTCGGCGGCATCAGTGAACTCCCATGACCGTGGCAATCATATGAGCTGCCCCAACCGCCCCGTGCTCCCGCCAAAGGCCTCGCGACGTTCACCCATGCGATCGAGCAGCTCGAGGTAGAGGTTCCCCATCGGCGTGTCCTGCGGGTAGGCGATATGTCGCCCAGGCCGCAGCGTGCCGTTGCCGCGGCCGGCGAGCAGCACCGGGTAGTCCTTGGTACCATGGCCGCCATTAGCCATGTAGCTGGTATAGAGCACCTGGCTGTGATCGAGCAGGCTGCTGCCGGCCTCATCGATGGCGCGCATCTTCGTCAGCACCTTGGCGAACTGCAGCGAATACCATTCGTGGATCTGGCGACAGGCTTCGCGCGACAGCGGATCGGCCTTGCTGATTGGATCGGCGTTGGCCTGGTGCTCGAGCGTATGGTGGTGGAATTCATTACTCACCGTGACCACGCCGTCCCACAGTTCGCCATCGGTGCCGAAGGACATCGTCACCACGCGCGTGGTGTCGGTCTGGAGGGCGAGGATGCCCAGTGTGGTCATCAGATCGATGTAGTCGGCGCGCGCCTCGGGGTCCTGGGCGTTCCAGCGCAGCTTCCAGCCCTGGTCGTCCTTGGGCAGCACGAGCGCGGACGCCTTGCCACCGCGGCCACCGCCATCGGCGGACTCGTTGGCGGCGCGCTGGTCGAGCTTGGCGATGCGGGTCTCCAGGCTGTGCACCGCCTCGAGGAACTCGCCGATGCGTTGCTGGTCGCCGCGGCCCAGGCGCTTCTGCAACGCCTTGGCCTCCTCCAGTACCAGATCGATCACCAGGCGATCGTCGGTAGGGACCTGCGCCTTGGATCTGGCAGGAGGAGTCTTGACCACTTTGCGATCGCGCGACCACGTCGGCACGCTCGGCGTCCGGCCCTTGAACAGCCGGTCGAACACCTGCTTGGGATCACCCTCATAGGGCACCACCGTGCCGCCCGCGCTCCACGAGTAGGTCTGCTCGCCATTGGGCTGGCCGAGTTCCAGTGACGGCACGATGGTCTCGCCCGCCAGCGCGGCGGCGGCGGCCTGATCGACCGAGATGGTCGACTTCGGCACCTTGCCCTCCCAGACGAATTCCTTGGCGCCGGTCAGGTGCAGGCCGGCGCAGTGGGTATGGGCGTTGCCGCCGCCCGTCTGCTTGCCGAGTTGCGCCAACCCGGAGAGCACCAGCAGCTCCGACTTGTGCGCTTCCAATGGCCGCAGGATCGACGGCAGCTTGCCGAGCGGTCCATCCTTCTCCGGCTTCCACGACTCGATCACCGTGCCACCGGCGACGGTGATGATGAACTGCCGCAGCGGTGGCCGACCATCGTCCTTGCCGGCGGGTTCGGCTGCACCGAGCGCACGCGGCAGTGATTCGAGGAAAGGCAGGGCGACGAGGGCGCCGGCGGCTTTGAGGACGGTACGACGATTCAGCATAGGGTCCTGTTCGAGAGTGGCTGAGAAACGATCGCCACCATCAAGGCCTGCCAGGTAGAAGAAGAGGAGCTCACGTGTTCACTTCCGTTTCGCATCGGCGACCTCCGCATTCTTTCTCATCGAAAATGGCATGCTCAGCACCACGCCGCTGATCAGGGTCGAGAACCGGTGCTGATCGGCGGCGAGCTTGGCCATCAGGTCGCTCACCACCGCTTCATCGGCGGTGATCAGGTCGCGGCCGAGAGCATAGGTGAGGAACTGTTCGACCAGGGTGCGGGTGAAGCGTGGGCGTTCCGCGATCAGCACCGTGCGCAGGTCATCGACGCCGGTGACCCGGGTGCCGTTGGGGAGCGTGCCGCTGGTGTCGAGTGGGCGATCGGCGCTGCCGGTACGCCACGCTCCCACCGCGTCGTAGCCGTCGAGGGCGAAGCCCAGGGGGTCCATCTTCTTATGACAGCTGGCGCAGGAGGGGTCGCTGACGTGTTGTTCGAGTTGTCCACGGAAGGACGTCGCCGCCTTGCCGCCGGCGCCGGTTTCCTCGATTGGTTTCACGTCAGCGGGTGGCGGCGGCGGTGGCGTGCCGAGCAGCACCTCCATCACCCATTTCCCACGCAGCGTCGGGCTGGTGCGGAAGGTGTGGCTGGTCATCGCCAGGATGCTGCCCATGCCCAGCACGCCCCCGCGGTGGTGCTCGGGTTTCAGCGTCACCTTGCGCAGCTCCGGTCCGCTGATGCCGCTGATTCCGCTTATCCCATAATGCCGTGCGAGGTCCTCGTTGACGAAGGTGTAGTCGCTGCTCAGCAGGTCGAGCAGGCTGCCGTCATGCAGGCGCAATTCATCGACGAAGCGCATGGTCTCGTCGTACATCGCCTGGCGTAGTTTGGGCGTGAAGGCGGGGAACTGCTGTTCGGTGGGCCGCGCGCGTTCGAGGTGGTTGATTTGCAGCCAGGTGGCGAAGAAGCCTTCGCTGAGTGCGCGCGCCCGCGGGTCGGCCAGCAGGCGCCGGATCTGCGCGGCGAGCACCGTCGGTTGGGTCAACGTGCCCTGATCGGCGAGCCCGGCCAAGGTGTCATCCGGCATGGTCGACCACAGCAGGTACGATAGGCGCGTCGCCAGTTCATGCGCGGTGAGCGGATAGGCCTCCTTTGCCTGACGCGGACCGCGATCAATTTCGACGCGTAGGAGGAAGTTGGGCGACACCAGGCTGGCGGTGAGGACCAGACGGATGGCGTCGACGAACGGTCGCGTGCCGGCCACGGTGTCGAAGAGTTTGTGCAGCCGCGCGAGTTCATCCGGCGCCGCCGGCCGGCGGTAGGCGCGTCGGGCGAAACGCGCGATGATGGTGCGGGCGGCCGCCTTCTGGCTTGCCGGCGTGCTGCCGGGATCGGCGCAGAACACCATCTCCCACCCACGTCTCTGCTCGGCGGTCGCGCTCGCGTCGGGAGCGCGCAGGGCCGCCACCGCCTGGGTCGCGGCGCTGTGGTACTTCTCGAACAGCACGGGCGGCAGGGTCAAGGCGCCGGCGTGGGTGTCGTAGCCGCGTTCGCTGTCGCTCGGTAGGTTGACCAGTTCGGCGGCGTCGAGCTCGACCCCGAGCAGGTCGCGCACGCTGTTGCGGTACTGCGTCCGCGTCAGGCGCCGCAGCGGCGCCGTCCCAGGGTCCTTGCTGCGGCCGGCCTCGGCCACCGCCGCCGCCAGGGTCTGACCGAGCCATTGGCTGAGCGTGGCGCGGTCGCGGTCGGCCAATGGCCGCTTGGCCTTGTCGGTGGGCATGTCGCGGCTGGCGAGTTGCTCGGCGACCTTGCGCCAGGTCCCCAGGTCGCGACGCACCGCGGCCTCATCGGTGAACAGCGCCAGGTCGACACCGCCCTTGGCCTTGAGGTCGCTGTGGCATTCGACGCAGTGGTCGACCAACAGCGGTCGGATGTCCTTGGCGAAGTCAGCCGCCATGAGCGGGAGTCCAGTGATCAGGACCAGAGCAAGAACGCGGGACTTGGACATCAGTGCCAGGGAGGAAGGTGGTCGTGATTCGGCAGCGGCGCGACGAGCGCTCATTGAAAGGATTCAGCCGCGTCTTGTGACGTCTTTTCCGGCGTCCGTGCTACATCGATAAGTCGCTTCGAACAAATGACTAACACCATTCATGGCAAACCGCTCGCAGGACCGTGGGCCGGAGTTGCACGGGGCGACTTGACGATGGAGACGAAAGTGACCTGTCCCTGATCTGCATTCGGCTACCAGTCAGCCAGGCGGGGCATCAGGCCGGCTGGCAGCCGGTGCCTCCGGGGACGCCGGCAGTCTTCGCCCGCTCTGCACGCCATCTTCATGGAACCTGGAAGACTGCACCGCCCTGGAATCACCGTGGACCACGTCTCCCTGTTCGCCGCCGCCCTGCTGCAATCGATCGCCCAGGCGGCGCCTTATGTGGTGATCGGTTACCTGGTGGCCGCCCTCATCCGCGAATACGTGTCGCTGGCGACCATGAGCCGCCTGTTCGCCAGCCGCGGCTGGTTGCCGCTGGTCACTGCCACCGGCATCGGCGCGCTCCTGCCGATGTGTTCGTGCACCGTCATCCCGGTCGGGGTCGGCCTGGTAAAGGCGGGAGCCGCGCGCGGTACGGTGCTGACCTTCCTCACCACCGCGCCGGCGCTGTCGCCGGTGGCGGTGGTGCTCGCCCTGTCACTGCTCGGGCCGACCATGACCGCGCTCTACGTCGGCACCGTGCTCATCGGAGCGCTGCTGCTGGGCATCGTCGCCAACCTCGTGCTCGCACGCGGCGAACCGAGCTTCCGTGCGACCCTGCCGGCGAATCCCGCGGATGAGCCGGACATCAAGCAGCGGCCGTGGTACGAACGTTGCCGCCGGGCGGGGAAATGGGCGTTCTGGGATCTCGGCACCGAGGTCAGCGTCGATCTGGTGATCGGCTTGACCCTGGCCGCGGCCATCCTCGCCCTGCTCCCGATGACCTGGATCGCCTCGTGGCTGGGGACTCAGCAATTCGGCACGCTGATCTATGTCATCCTCATCGGCATTCCGGTCTACACCTGCTCGGTGCCGTCGCTGCCGGTGGTGCAGAGCCTGCTGCTCGCCGGCATGTCCCCTGGGGCGGCGATCGCCTACCTCATCGCCGGTCCGGCCACCAACCTCGGCGAACTGCTGGTGCTGCGACGCCAGATGGGCAAGGGCGCGACGTGGCTGTTCGCCGGTGGCCTGGCGACGATGTCGCTGGGTGGCGGCCTGATCACCGACCATCTGGTCTACCCGGGATATTCCTACCAGCCCTCGCCAGTGGTCGGCGCCGCGCCGGTGGGCACCTGCTGCGTGGTCTCGTTCATGCCGGTGCAGGGGCGCCCCGCTGGGCTCTCCGAGGCGGCCGCGGCGGTGCCGACCTGGCATTGGCCGTTCGTCGCGGTGCTGCTGGTGACCGTGGGCAGTGGTCTGGTCCGCCGCGCATCGCGGCGGATGGCCGGCGCCACCCCGCTGGACCACCCGCAGCCGGTGGGGCCATGATCATCCGCCTGGGCGTGGTCGCAGCCGTGCTGGTCGCGGCTGGCGTCGCCAACTGGTTGGCGTGGTCGGCGGTGCAGACCCCCGACCTGGGACTGCCGAGCGGCCCGTTGCCGGAGGGCAGCGTGGTCGGTGATTGGCAGCTCCTGATCAACGCGCGGCAGGGTGCGGATCGTAGCTGGGACATCCCACCGGAACTGTTGGCCCTGGAAGGCCGTACCGTCACCTTCGATGGCGTATTGTTCACCATGCCGCAATTGGTGCGCGCTGGCCTGATGGAGGGCGCGGTGCTGACGCCACCCAGCCGCTTCGGCTGCTGTGGCCTCGGCTGCGACGCACGGCCACAGCTGATGATGTACCTCGACCTGCCCGTCCCGCAGGCGGCCCCGACGGCGAAGACCACCGCCTGTCGCGCCACCGGCGTGTTGCGCCTCAATCGCGCGGGCGACTCCTGGACCATGAGCGAACTCACCGGCGCGGTGCTGACGTGGGCGCCGTGATCAGCACGAGCGGAGGAATGATCATGCGACGGATGCGATGGATGATGTCGGCGCTGCTGACGCTGTTGGCGGCGGTCCCCAATGTCGCCTGGTCGGCGTATGCGGCCTTCGACGATCTGCAGGTCCAGACCCCGGCCTGGCTCCAGCTCGGCGGCGGTGGCAGTGGTCCTGAGGGGGTGATCTACCGACTCAGCCGCCAAGCCCCTGGCATGGCGCGCCTGGAACTGCGCAACGCCTCCGCTGCTGACTGGGCGCTGGGACTGCGCCTGCCCGGCTTCCAACGTGATGGCGCGGCGCTGCGGGTGGCGCTGCCGGCGCATGGCCAGCTCGAGCTGCTGGTGCCGATCAGCCATCTCGACCAGGGCCTGTATCGCCTGCGCCTCGGGTGCGTGGTGGGAGATGGCGACCCCGCGAACGTGCCCGCGCCAAGCCTCGGGACACCTGCCTATGGCGTCAGTGTGGCGGGCATCACCGCGGGCTTCCGGGCCGAGGCCTTGGGCTACACCATCAGCGTCCGCGACGGCGTGGCCGATGTGCACGTGCGCAACTTCAGCGCCGATACCATCCACGGCGACTTCATCCTCGCCGGCTGGCAGGATCCGGCGCGCCAGCGCAACCCACGCCTGCACCTGTTGCCTGGGACCACCAGCGAAGTGCTGATCCCCTTGGAGCGCATCGACGGGGCCGTGGCGCATGCGGTGCTGGAAGTCTGGAACCTGCGCATCGGCGTCGACCACGGTCCGCTGCTGGTCAGCCAGCCGATCCATGCCGATCACCTGCTGGACGAGGAGGGCTGGCAGCGCATCGCCGTGCTCGGCTTTGCCGAGACCAGCGCCGGCTTCAATCCGCGGGTGGTATCCTGGCGCACGGACGTCGCCGATCCCACCCGCGTGGTGCTGCGCAACCGTTCGCCGAACGTCATCGGCGCCCACGTCCGCGTGCAGATCGGAACGCAGCTCGCCGAGCTGCCGCTGACCCTGACGGCCATGGGCGAGTCCACCTTGACGCTGCCTTTCACGCCGGCGCCGGGCCAGCGTCCGTTCGTGGCCTTCGATCAGGTGGTGATCGATCAGCGGGCCCTGGCACCGGCCGCGGCCGTGGTCCACGCAGCGGTGCCGGAACAGGCCTTGAGCGTGACGCCACGCCAGCCCGACTCCCGATTCAATCCGCTCACGGTGGTCTACGTGCTCGAGCGCGGCAGCGCCGGGCACGCCCGCCTGCACATCATCAATCGCAGCGCCATCGCGGTCTTCGCCGACTGCGCTATCGCTGGTTATCAAGACCCGGTGACGCGCAATCCGCGTCTGCACCTGCCCGCCGGCCAGGCGGTGACTCTCGCACTGCCGGTGACGCGCAGCGATGCCCGCCTGGCGTTGGCCAGGGTGCTGGTGTGGAACGTGCGCCTGGGTGAGGACAGCGGTGAGACCCTGGTGGCGGCCCCATGACGTGGAGCGCCGTCCTGCGCGCGGCGACGCTGATGGGCTCGGCTTTGCTCACCTGCCTGGCCCTCGATTCCACCGTCCTGGAGATGCCCACGCCGCGGGTGCGGCTGGCGCGTGGTCAGGTCGACAGCTCAGGCGGCGCGGCCTGGATGATCAGCCAGGACCCGACGACGGCGGCGCGTCTGGGACGCGCCTTGTTCCAACGCGCCTTCACCGCCGCCGAGGGCGCGAGCGCGCCCGCTGCCGCGCCGGCCTTGTCAGCGGCGCGGCCAGCACGTCTCGATTTCGCCCCGTCGTGCCTGCAATGCCACAACGTGCCCTTCGGTGAGCCGGGTGCCGGCGCCACCGCCGTGCGCGATGCGTTCACCGTGCGCAGTACGCCGCACCTCTTCGGCGCCGGCGCCCTCGACCAGCTCGCGGCGATCCTGGGACGCGACCTGCTCGCGCAGGCGGATCGTGATGGCGATGGCACCATCGCGCGCAGCGAGGCGGTGGGCGGGGCGCACCTCGACACCGGCACCGGCGCCCAGGTGGACTTCGGTTCCTACGCGGATGGGGATGGCGATGGACGGCCCGACCTCGATCCGGCGGTGGTGGTATGGTTCGTCGATGCCAGCGGCCGCCGGCTGTCGGGTGGCGATCTGCGCCTGGTCGAGGTCGCGGGCTATCGCCTGGCGTTGCGCGCGTTCGGCGCCGGCGGCCCCCCGCATGCCGCCGCCGGCACGACCCTGCGCGCAGCCATCGTCGGCGCCTTCGCCCTCCACGCCGGCCTGCAGGCCCAGGATCACGTCCTCATCGCCCGTCCGCAGGACGGTGGCTGGGCCGGGTTGGGCGCTGCCGGTGTGCGCCAGGTGGACGCCGGGGCGTTGCCCGATCTCGGTCTGACGCGCGACGCCGAGGGCCTCTCGCTCGACGATCCCGATCGTGATGGCGTGTGTGCAGAACTGCTCGACGGCGACATCGATGTGGTGGAGTGGTTCCTCACCCGGCAACCGTCTCCGCGCGAACGACGTGAACTCCCAGGATATGCCGAGGGGCGTGCACGCTTCATCAGTCTCGGCTGCGCTTCCTGCCACGTGCCATCGTGGCGGCGCGGCACACTGACGGTCGACGGACTCTACAGCGATCTGCGCTCCCATGACCTCGGCGCGGATTTCCATGAACCTCAAGCGGACGGCACGCGGCTGCGCCATTTCCGCAGTGCTCCGCTATGGGGCGTCGCCCACAGCGCGCCCTATGGTCACGATGGCGCCAGCCTGGATCTCGACGCGGTGATCCGACGGCACGGGGGCGAGGCGGTGGCGAGCGCCCGCGCCTATGCGGCCATGAGCGCGGCCGAGCACGCCGAGGTGCTGGCCTTCCTGCGGGCTTTGGTGCTGCGCTAGCGAGCCAGCCGATGGCGCTGGAGTTTGCCGGTCGCGGTGCGCGGGAGCTGCGCGGCCCAACGCCAGGAGCGGGGACGGGTGAAAGCGGCGAGATGCCGCTCGCACCAGGCCGTGACCTCGGCATCGGACAACGGCTCGCCGCGGGCCACCAGCACCGCCGCGACCACCTGGCCCCACTCCGCGTCGCCGATGCCGTAGACCCCGGCCTCGGCGATACGCGGGTGACGCTCGAGCACCGCTTCGACGGCGAGCGGCGAAATGTTCTCGCCGCCGCTGATGATCAGATCGCCACGCCGGCCGTACACCGTCAGATAGCCCTCGGCCGTGAGTTCGCCGAGATCGCCGGTGTTGAACCAACCCTCGCCATCCACGGTAGGGACCAGCGCACCGTCCTCCTCGTAGCCGGCGAACAGGGCCTTGCCGCGCACCGCGATCACGCCGTTTGAAATGCGGAGCTCCATGCCGGGAACCACCCGCCCGGCGCTGCCGGGATGCGCCGCGGCTTCGCCCGGCACCAGCGTGCAGACCTGGCTCGCCGCCTCGGTCAGCCCATAGGTCTGACTCGGCGGGAGACCCAGTCGCGTGCAGCGGGCGATGAGCGCGGCAGATAACGGCCCACCGCCGGTGAGCAGGCAGCGCAGGGTGGCCGGCCACGGACGGTCACCGCGCTCGCCAACCAGGCGGTGCAGCATGGTCGGCACCACGCTGAGGCCGTGCACCTCGCCACCATCAACCGCCGCGTTGGTCGCGGTGGCCTCGAAACGATCCTGCAGCACCACCGTGCCGCCCCCGCGTCCGCTGCGCAGGATGACGCTGGCGCCGCCGATGTGATCGAGTGGCAGGCAGCCGAGCCAACTGATCCCCGGCGCGAGCCCCAGCATCTGGACGGCGGCATCGGCGGCGTGCCGGATCGCCGCCCAGGACAGGCGCACGGCTTTGGCCTGGCCGCTGGTGCCGCTGGTGAACAGCACCAGCGCAGCATCGCCGTCCTGCAGCGGGGTCACCGCGGTCACCGGCTGATCCGCGAACGCCTCGGGCAGGCCGATCGCATGGGATCGCGCGGCGAGCGGGTGCGCCGCGTCGGCGAGCAGGCGATCCAGACGCGCTCGGCTGGCCTGCACCTCGAGCTCGGCCAGCGTCAACCGGCGGTTGAACAGCACCGTGGTGACCCCCGCCAGGGGCAACGCCTGCAGCATGGCGGCGGTGGTCGGAGTGTTGAGCCCGGCGAGTCCGATCCGCTGTCCGCGTTCGATGCCGAGCGCCCGCAGCCACACCAGCGCGCCGCCGACCCCAGGCATCAGGAAGGGCCACATCGCCGCCGCCGGATGTCCTGTCAGCAGGGCGCGCGGCGTGAGGGTCCAGGTGGTCATGCCCAGACATCTCTGGAAGTAGCACGGGCGTCTCGCCCATGCTGGAAAGCTAAGATATCTGGCCGCAGAGGCGCAGAGACGCAGTGGTGAAAAAGACCCCAGCTCTGCCTTTACTAAGCGTCTCTGCGTCTATGCGGCCGATTCTCCTTCGG
>JANPIY010000137.1:0-3853 GCA_031425255.1 Planctomycetota bacterium | reverse complement strand
CCGATGCGATCGCGGGCATGCGCTGCCCTGCCTAGGTGGGCCCGCGCCGGCGATCCAGTCCATCAGGTTCTGACAATGCGCCAAGAATGAATGGTGCGGATCGCTGCGCATCTGTGCAGGATCGCTGAGCCGCGAGATTTCGTCGCCCCGGCCGTGACGCACCACAGAGGGGAGTGCCCATCGATGACCGCACCGATCCATCGTCGCGCCCTGTTGCTGGCAACGCCCGGTCTGGCGATGCTGGCCGCGCCTGCCATCGTCAGCGCGCAGACTGTGCCACCCAAGCCAGACCGCATCGTGGTCAACGCGTCCGGCGGCGCGATGAACAGCATTTTCCGACGCAGCTACTTCGCGGCGTTCGAGCGCCGCCACGGCATCCGGGTCGTGGACACCTCGCCCGTCGACTTCGGCAAGCTGCGCGCCATGGTCGACAGCGGCAATCCGGAGTGGACCGCGACCGAGATCGGCGGCCAGGACGCGACGCGGGCGAGGGAGCTGAACCTCCTCGAACCGCTGGATCTGTCGGTCATCGATCGGTCCGAATATCCGGACACGGCGAAGGACAGCCACGTCCTCGCCTCCTCCGCCTACACCACCGCGCTGGGCTATCGCACCGACGTCTTCCCCAACGGCAGCCACCCCAAGGGCTGGGCGGAGTTCTGGGACGTCCGGCGCTTTCCCGGCCCGCGCTCGCTGCGCAACCATCCCGTCGACAACCTGGAATTCGCGCTGCTCGCCGATGGCGTTCCGATGGATCGCATCTATCCGCTGGACCTGGACCGTGCCTTCCGCAAGCTCGACGAGATCCGCCCGCACATCACGGTCTGGTGGACGACGGGGGCCCAGCCCGCGCAGTTGCTGGTCGACCGCGAGGTGGTCCTTGCTTCGGGTTGGAATGGCCGCTTCTATGAGCTCACCCGCCGCGGCGCACCCGTCGCGACCGAATTTGCCGGCGGCAGCCTGAAATCAGGCGCCTTCGGTATCCCGCGCGGCACGCGCCAAGCCTATTGGGCCCAGCGCTTCCTCCAGATCATGACGGAGCCGGAGCTCCAGGCGATCTACACGACGGAGATGGGCTACCCTGGCCTGCACCGCCGGACGATCGATTTCGTCGCGGCCGAATTGCATCCCCTGCTGTGCACGGCGCCTGGCAACATCGAGCGGCAGTTCTGGCTCGATGTCCCCTGGTGGACCGCCAATGCAGCCATTGCGCAGGAGCGGTGGAACCGGTGGATGCTGCGGCGCTGACGGGCGTCGCGCATGCGCCTTGATGTCAGCGGGATCGTCAAACGGTTCGGGTCGGTCACCGCGCTCGCGGGCATCGACTTGTCGGTCGAGGAAGGCGAGTTCCTGACCATCCTCGGCCCGTCCGGCTCCGGCAAGACGACGCTGTTGAAGTCGGTCGCGGGGTTCGAGGTGCCCGACGAGGGGCAGGTTCGGCTGGGCGACCAGGACGTGACCCTCGCACCGGCGCGGCACCGCAACGTGGGCATGGTGTTCCAGAACTACGCCCTGTTCCCGCATATGACGGTCGCCGAGAACATCGCATTCCCCTTGCAGATGCGGCGCGTCGCCAAGTCCGAGATCACGAAGCGGGTCGATGGGACCCTGAAGCTGGTGGAACTCGAAACCTATGGCGCGCGGCTGCCGCGCCAGCTCTCCGGCGGGCAGCAGCAGCGTGTCGCGCTGGCGCGGGCCATCGTGTTCGGCCCGGCGCTGCTGCTGCTGGACGAGCCGTTCGGTGCGCTTGACCGGAAGCTTCGCGAATCACTGCAATTGGAGGTCCGCCGGCTGCAACGCCGCCTGCGCCTGACCACGCTGTTCATCACCCATGACCAGGAGGAGGCGCTGATCATGTCCGACCGCGTCGCCGTCATGGACCAGGGCCGGATCCAGCAGATCGGCACGCCCGCCGATGTCTATGACAAGCCGGTTTCCCGCTTCGTCGCCGACTTCATCGGCGAGTCGAACCTGATCGAGGCCAGCGCCAACGCGGGCCAGGTGATCGTGCCGGGCTTCGGCTCGCTGTCCCACCCGGACGCGCCATCATCGGGGCCGGTGACGCTGTTGCTGCGGCCTGAAGCGCTGCGCGTCGGCGAGGAGGCACGCGGCGCGGCGTGCCAGGCACAGGCGACGGTGCTGGAGGCGATCTTCCTGGGTGTGTCGCTGAAGCTGCGCCTGCGGCCGGCCTCCGGACCCGACCTGCTGGCCCGGTTGCCGCTCCGCCCCTCCGACGCGCCGCCGCCTGCCGAAGGTGCCGCCGTGCTGGTGGGCTTCTCGCCCGGGGATGTGCATGTCGTCCCGCGCGCCTGAGCGCGAGGATCCTGCGCGCAGGCGCGAGCGGCTCCTGCTGCTGCTCGGTCTGCCGGCAATCCTGCTGCTTGCCGGGCTGTTCGCCTGGCCCGTGCTGCGCCTCCTCGCGATGTCGGTCTCCGACGGGAGCCTCGCGCAGCTGGAGCGGGCGGCGCTGGATGAGCTGTACGTCGCCGTCCTGTTCGACAGCCTGAAGATCGCAGCGCTTGTCACGCTGATCTGCCTGGCACTCGCCTATCCCGTGGCCTTGTGGCTCACGCGTGCGGGGCCGGTCGGGCTGGCCTTGGGTCTGTTCGCGCTGCTGCTGCCGTTCTGGACCAGCGTGCTGGTTCGCACCTATGCCTGGATGGTGCTGCTGGGGCGCAACGGCGTCGTCAACCGCGCGCTGCGCGACTGGGGACTGATCGAGCAGCCGCTGCCGTTGCTGCACAATCTGGGCGGCGTCCTGATCGGCATGGTGCACGTCCTGCTGCCCTACATGGTGTTCCCGATCTACGCAGCGCTGCTGCGGATCGACCCGGACCTGTCGCGCGCCGCGGAGGGGCTCGGTGCCTCCCGCTGGAGCGCCTTCCGCCGCGTCGTCCTGCCCCTGTCGATGGCCGGCGTCGGCGCCGGCTGCGCGCTGGTGTTCGTCCTCGCACTCGGATTCTTCATCACCCCTGCCTTGCTGGGCGGCGGACGGGTGATGATGATTTCCATGCTGATCGAGCAGCAGGTGCGGGAGCTGCTGGACTGGCCCTTCGCCGCGGCACTCTCCGCCGTGCTGCTGGCCGTCACGCTTGCGGTCTATGCCGTCATCAACCGGCTGTTTCGGAATGCGCGTCTTGAAACCCCGTGACCGGCGCGCCGGGGCCGGCGCCATCATCCTCACGCTGTTCGCGGCAACGGTGTTCGTCTTCCTGATGCTGCCTGTCCTGGTGGTGTTCCCGATCTCGGTCTCCTCGGCGGCCTATCTGCAGTTCCCGCCGCCGGGGTTTTCCTGGCAGTGGTACCAGCGCTACCTCGATGACCCCTCCTGGATCGACGCGACCTGGCGCAGCGTGCAGGCGGCCACCCTGTGCACCGTGCTCTCGATGACGCTGGGCGTTCCCCTGACCTTCCTGCTCGTGCGCTCTCGCCGGCGGGGCATCTGGATCCTGGATCGGTTGGCGGCGGCCCCGATCATCGTGCCCACCATCGTCCTGTCCATCGCCATCTACGGCGTGTTCGTGCGCCTGCAACTGATCGGCGAATGGTACGGCGTGGCGATTGCCCACACCGTACTGGCGCTGCCCTTCGTGGTCATCCTGGTCGGTGCGGGCCTGCGCGGCTTCGACGAGACGCAGGAACACGCCGCGGCGGGCCTCGGCGCGTCCTGGCCGGTGGCGGTCTGGCGCATCACCCTGCCGCAACTGCGCCCGAGCCTCATCTCGGCCGCCTTCCTTGCCTTCATCAGCTCCTTCGATGAGCTGGTGGTCGCCATGTTCCTGTCGGGTGCGTCGATGACGCTGCCGAAGAAGATGTTCGACAACATCATGATGGAGATCGACCCCACCATCGC
>JANPIY010000136.1:0-6742 GCA_031425255.1 Planctomycetota bacterium | reverse complement strand
GCCGACCGCCGAGTCGCCGAGTCGCGGACTAGCCGATCGCCGAATCGCCAAGAACACTTGAGAGAGGGGAGCGTTCGCTTCGCTCCATCTCTGTGCCCTCCGTGATGGGTATCCTCTCGGCGGTCGGCGGTCGGCGGTCGGTGGTCGGCGGTCGGCGGTCGGCGGGGGCCGTGGCAACCTACGCTGCGGGGTTGTGTTATGCGGATACGGCATACCGTCCCCTGCTTCATTCTGACCACGTTTGAGCGCCACCCGTCAGGGTCGAGTGCCCGTGGTCCCACCGGCAGCCGGTCTCGACTGCCTCCACACTTTGGATCAATCCCAATGGGTTCCCACATTCTGATGAATGTCCTCGACGAGCAGGAGATGCGCGTCGGGGTCATCCGCGACGGCCGTCTCGAAGCGCTCATCCACGAGCGCATCGGCGAAGGCCAGCACCTCGGCAACATCTACAAGGCGCGGGTCGCCAACGTCGAACCGAGTCTGGACGCCGCCTTCCTCGACCTGGGGGCCGGCAAGAACGGCTTCATCCACATCGACGAGGTGATCCACGACAAGGGCCGCAACGCGCGCATCGAACAGGTGCTGCAGGCGGGCCAGGAGATCGTCGTCCAGATCACCAAGGAATCGATCAAGGACAAGGGTCCCTGCGTCAGCATGTACATGTCCCTGCCGGGTCGTTACCTGGTGATGATGAACAGCGAGCAGGCCAAAGGGGTCTCGAAGCGCATCGAAGACCAGGTCGTGCGCAAGCGCCTGAAGAACCTGCTCGCCAGCTTCGAACCACCGACCGGCATGGGATTCATCGTGCGCACGGCGTCCGCCGACCGCGGTGAGGCCGACATCCGCCTCGACTACGAATTCCTCAAACGCCTGTGGGCCGAGGTGGTCGCGCTCGGCGGTCGCGTGCGTGCGCCGTTCTGCCTGTACCAGGAAGCCGATGTGGTCGTGCGCACCCTGCGTGACGTCGCCACCGCCGACGCGCAGGCGATCATCATCGATCAGGAGAAGCTCTACGACGAAGCCCGGGCCTTCGCCCAGGTCTTCATGCCGGAGATCTGCGATCGCATCCAGTTCCACCGCGAGGAACTGCCGCTGTTCACCTATTACGGTCTCGAGGACCGCGTCGGCACCATCTACGATCGCAAGGTGCAGCTGCCCTCGGGTGGCACCATCGTCATCGAGCAGACGGAGGCGCTGGTCTCGATCGACGTCAACAGCGCGCGTAACCGCGATGCCGGCGATGTCGAGACCACCGCGCTGATGACCAACCTCGAAGCGGCGCAGGTGATCTCCCAGCAGCTCGTACTGCGCGACCTCGGCGGTCTGATCATCATCGACTTCATCGACATGGAGGCCCGCGACCACCAGAAGCTGGTGCAGTTGGCGCTGCGTCGCGCCCTGGTGGCGGACAAGGCCAAGATCCAGATCTCGCCCCTGTCGCGTTTCGGCCTGGTCGAGATGACGCGTCAGCGCACCCGCCCCAGCCACAAGCTGATGGCGTCGAGCGAATGCCCGTATTGCGTCGGCACCGGCACCATCAAGACCGCCGAGAGCTTCGAGATCGACTGCATGCGGGCCATCCGCCAGTCGCTGTCCTCGCGCAGCCTGACCCGGTTGGAGGTGGTGGTGCCGCAGGACCTGGCGGTCAGCGTGCTCAACGCCCGCCATCGCGAGCTGGCCGCGCTCGAGGAGCGCTACGACTGCCGCATCCTCTTCACCGCTGATGGCCTGATGAAGGCCCGCGAATTCCGTCTGCTGCCCACCGCGCGTAAGGGCGAGCGACGTGAACGGGTGGAGAAGTCGGTCCGCCCCAGCCTGTTGGCCCCGCTGATGGTTGAACAGGCCAAGGCCCTCGCGCTGGTCAAGGAAGTCGCGGCGATGAAGCCCGACGACCTCGAGCGCGAGCTCGAAGAAGGCATCCCGAGCTCGGCACCGCCGCCCCAAGCCCCGGTGATCCAGGCACCTGTGGTGCGCGTGGCACCCTCGGTGTGGGAAGAGGCCGCGGCCTTGCGCCGGCTGCTGTTCAGCCCCAACACCCCGGTCGCCACCAGCGTCCCGGTGCCATCCCAGAACCATGGCGGTCGGGATCTTGCGCGGTCTAACTCGGCCGCTAGGGTGCCGCGCCACTCGCGTGGGCGTCGCCGTCGTTGAAGGCTGACCTGCGCTGTTTCCATCTGCATCGCTGACCGTCTCAGGAGTTTTCCATGTACGCCGTCATTCAAGACCGTGGCCACCAGTACCGCGCCACCACTGGCGATCGCCTGACGATCGACCGCAACCAGGCCGAAGTCGGCGCCACCGTCGAGATGCCAGTCCTGCTGCTGGCCAACGAAGGCAGCGTCAAGGTCGGCTCGCCCTTCGTCGCCGGAGCCAAGGCCGTGCTCAAGGTCGTCGAACACAAGCGCGGCGACAAGATCGTCATCGGCAAGTTCAAGCGTCGTAAGCACAGCGTCCGCCGTCACGGCTTCCGTGCCGAGCAGACCGTGGTCCAGGTCGTCTCGATCAGCGGTTGACGCGCTGCCGCTGGTGACGCATCAGCGGCTGACGCACCGAGCCCAGGCGGTCGTCGTTCCCGGAGAACCGCCACGGTCGTTGAGGCTGTGGCGGTTGTCGTTGGTGAAGGTCGGTGATGAAGATCGGCTGCCACCTCGACCAGCCCGAGCCGCGCTCGCGCCTGCAGCCGGGGCTCGTGCGTCATGCACGAGCGATGAACGCGTCCCAGCCGCGGACAGGTGTGCGCGTTCACGTCGTCCATGTTCAGCACCAGTACCAGCATCAGTGGCCTTCCGTCAGCGGCCCGCCGTGGTGTGCTGCCAGCCCGAGCCGGAGGAAAAATCATGAGCATGTTCCCGTCGTGTGTCTCAACCGGAACCCTGCGGCTGCTCGGCTTGGCGCTGCTGTTCGGCGCGGTGCTGCCGCTGACCGCCCTCGACATGCGCAATCTCGATCTGGTCTCGCCGATCGATGGCCAGAAGTTCCCGGTCGTCAGCGTGCCGCCGACTCAACGCGGGGGTGAAACCCTCGCCGACATGGGCGCCGATCAGGATGGCTGCCGGCACAGCTCCGGTGCCGCCGAATACGACTACTATGTCGCCGTCGACCCGCGCAGCTATTTCGGCGCCCTGATCGCCGAGTGGGATGATCGCAACCACGGTCTGTTCCGCGGGCAGGTGACCAACGACTTCAAGGTCTGGGTCGACAAGGAATTCAACTCCGCACTCCAGGTCGATCGCAACAAAGCCTTCCAGACCGCCATCTCGATCGCCAAGGCTCGTGGTATTCCGCCGCCCGACCGCCGGACCTTCGTCCTCGCGCAGGGCGACATCCCGATCGAACGGCGTTACGATTACACCTACCGTTGCTACGCCAAACGTGGTGCGCGTCCGGCGGCCTTGGCCAAGGTCTCGCTGATGGGCGCGTGGGCGATGCGTTGCCGGGCCAACCTGCCGATCGCTCATCAATCGCTCTCCGGCGGTTACAACGAGGTCAACGACAAGGTCACGCGCATGGTCAAGGACGGCGAGAAGTTCTCGCTCGCCAAATGGCTGCCGATCTACCGCGCGATCTTCGACGGTGAACGGCTCACCGATGAGGGCTACCTGGTCGCCGGCCTCACCGCCTTCGGCATGGAGATGCGCGATGGCAATCTCGGCCGGTGCCAGGACATCCTCAGCCGGCTGAATGAACGCCTGAAGGACCTCAAGGACGGTGAGGTGATGCGCGGCATCGTCCGCTCCCGCATGACCCTGAACCGCGAATACCTGATGTTCGAGGGTCGGGCCGCCTCCCATTTCATCGAGGCGATCGCTAACGAGGAGTTCCCCCGCATGAAGCTGCCCGAGACCATGCTGGTGGTCGCCGAGTGCCTGCGGCGCCAGGCCGCGGTCGGCGCACCTGGCGGCGGCGGCGAGGCGCCGGCGGTGCGGGCGATGGATTGGTATCTGGCGATCAGCAAGATGCCCGAGACCCAGCCCAAATGGCGTGACGAATTCCGCGCCCAGGGTCGCGTGCCGTCCGCGGATGCACCCATGGCGGTGCAGCTGGGATGGATCGCCGATGGCCAGATCGAGAACCTCACCAAGGCCGGGATCGTCCATCCGGGTTCGATCTCGGGTCCCGACAAGCCGCTGCTGACGGCCATCGTGTTCGAAGGCCTCGGTACAGCGGAATATGTCAACCCCGGTTGGAAACCCGCTTCCGGTGCGACCCAGGCTGATTGCGCGATGATCCTCGACCTGGTCGGCAAGGCGGTACTCGATGCCGCCTTCCGCGAAGACGCCTGGCCGGTCAGCCTCGGCTACCTGTGGGAACGCGACATCGTGCACGACCGCAACTATGTGAACCGCTTCCATTGCCCGGTGACCGGCAAGCCGTTCCTGTATCGCCAACTGCCCGGCAACGTCACCAACACCAGCCCCTCGACGGTGGTGGTGGTGACCTCGGAACCAGTGCCGACCAACCAGGGTCCGCGGTATGGCATATTTCTGGCCAATGCGGTCCTGATGTGGAGCGCCACGCCGCTCAAACCCGGCGACTCCATCAAGCCCTGACCGATGCGCCTGTGCGACCTCATCGGCCATGGCGGGCTGCCGCGTCTGCTGGCGCGGCTGATCGCCCGTGAGCGTCTGCCGCATGCACTCATCATCGAAGGCATCTCCGGTTGTGGTCGCCGCACTCTGGCACGGGCCCTGGCGCAGGCGGTGCTGTGTTCGACGCCACACCTCGGTGATGCCTGTGGCAGGTGCCCCTCATGCGTGGTGTTGAGCGCGGGCAACCATCCTGACTGCATCGAACTGCCGCATGACCGTACGGGCGCGGATCTGCCGCTCGACCTCGTGCGCGAGGTGGTGGTCGCCGCCGCCTTCACCAGTCCTTTGATGGGCAAGGCGAAGATCTTCATCCTTCCCGGTATCGAACGACTGTCGGATGCCGCGGCCAACACCTTGTTGAAGGTGCTGGAGGAACCCCCGCGTGGGACCCACCTGATCATGACCACCACCAGCGCCGCTGGAGTCTTGCGGACCATCCGCTCACGCGCGCAACTCTATCGCTTGGCGCCCCTCGCCGCGCAAGACGTGGCCAAGATCCTCAGTCATCGGGGTGTACCCGCCGACGAGGCGACGCGTCTGTCGCTGGTGGCGCAGGGGTCGCTGCGCGGCCTCGACGAGCGCGCCGCCGAGGTTCCCTTCGAAGCCTTGTCCCGCCTGCTGGACGGCCATCTCGACGAGGCTCTGGTGGGCGATGTGGTCGCCCGGCTGCCGCAGAAGCTGGGTGAGGAGGCGGGCGACCGGACCCTGGCGGCCGAGCAGCGCCGCATCCTCGGCCTGTGGCTGGAGGCGTTGGTACAACGCGAACGGCAGGCATTGACCGGTGCCGAGGCGGAAGCGACCTGCGATCGCATCGAGCGGGTGCTCCGCTTGCAACGGGACCTGGAGCGGCACCTGAGCCCGCAGCTGATCGTCGAAGGCTTGGCCCTCGGAGCTCGTTGAAGGGCGCTCCCCTGCGCGCCGATGCCGCTCGTTCCTGCACTGTCAGATCACCAGACATACCTGGGAACAGTTGCATGCGAGTATGTGGTTGGTTGAATGCCGCGTACTAGGAGTCGGCATGGGGCGTGATGCTTTACTTGATATGTACCTCAAGGATGTGTCGGGTTTTCCCGTCCTGACCCGCGAGCAGGAATGCGCCCTGGCCCGACGCCTGCGCAAGGGTGACCGCAGCGCCCGCCAGGACCTCATCCAGTGCAATCTGCGTCTGGTGATCAGCGTGGCCCGCCAATACGAGGGCCAGGGCATGCAACTGCTCGACGTGGTCGAAGAGGGCAACATCGGCCTGATGCGCGCGGTGGAGCGTTTCGACCCCGAGATGGAGTGCCGTTTCTCCACCTATGCGGTCCACTGGATCAAGCAGGGCATCCGCCGCTCGCTGCTGGAGAAGGTCAAGAACATCCGCGTGCCGGCCTACATGGCCGAACTGGTGGCGCGCTGGAAGAAGCTGACGCGCGAACATCCGCACATCACCGACATCAAGGAGATCGTCAAAGCGCTGAAGCTGCCCAAGGAGAACATCAAGCTCATCCAGCGGGTGATCCGGACGGCGCAGATCAACGGCGCCAACCTCGACACCGAGGACGCCTCAGAGCTGTCGGGATTCTTCGAAGACGAGCACGTCGATAGCAATCCCGAGAACGCCGTGGGCATGCGTGAAGACATCGCGATGCTGCAGGCTCGGCTCAACCAGCTGACCAAGCGTGAAGCCGACATCCTGCGCTACCGCTACGGCATGGACGCCTTCCCGGTCCTGACCCTCGAGGACATCGGCAAGATCTTCAACCTCACGCGCGAACGCGTCCGGCAGATCGAAGCCAAGGCCCTCAAACGCCTGCGCGAACTGATCCCCAGCGAGACGGTGCTGTAGGCTGCGGCTCGCGCCTGTGTCCGACGTCGCGGCTGCGCCGCTCGCCGCCGGGGGCGGTCCCCGCGAAGCGCGGGGATCAGCCACATGCGACGCTGGCTGCGCCAGCGTGTTTTTGCTGCGCAAAAACCGAGCCTGGTCCCCGCTCGCTCGCGCAGGCGAGCTCGGGGGATCGTTGTTCGCGGGCTCTGCCCGCTACGCCCGCCAGGGGCTCCGCCGCCCCTGGACCCGCACTGTTCCTGATGACGTCTTGTTTGTAGTGGGACGAACCTGGCCCGAGCTGGTTGCGCGCATTGCCTGACGACGTCTTCCGTGCCGTTAGCGA
>JANPIY010000135.1:0-25485 GCA_031425255.1 Planctomycetota bacterium | reverse complement strand
AACACCTCGGTCTACAACGTCAACGACAACGACGACCTGGTCGACAAGATGGACAAAAACTCGATCAAATCGCCACGCCGGCTGAATCCGCACATCCCGGAGAAGCTCGAAGCGATCATGATGAAGGCGCTGGAAGTCAATCCGGCCAACCGCTACGCCACCGCGCGCGAATTCTGCCAGGATCTCGAACACTACATGTACGACGGCGGCTACGGCCCGACCAATGAGAAGCTGGCGCGTTACCTCGGGCGCCTCTTTCCCGAGGAGAGCGTGGCGCCGATCACCGGGGTCGGCTCGCCCGCTTCCAGCATCAGTCCGCCCGCCGCGCCGGTCTGACGCTCGCGGCACGCCTTGCGTGCCGCGGTGACGATCCACCATCGCGCCCATGCCGCGCGCCCTGGTCATCCAGCACCTCGCCTGCGAGGGTCCTGCCCGTCTGCGGCCGATCCTCGCCACCGCGGTTTTCTCATCGACATCTGTCATGCATTCGACGGTCAAGCAGTCCCCACGCTCCTTGATCACGACCTGCTGGTGGTGATGGGCGGCTCGATGGGGGTGGGCGACCTCGGCGATGCGCGGTATCCCTTCCTGGCGGCCGAGGCCGCGCTGCTGCGCTCGGCCCTGGCCCGCAACCAGCCGGTCATGGGCATCTGCCTGGGCGCCCAATTGTTGGCGCACGCCGCCGGGGCGCGGGTCCAGCCCAACCGCCGCGATGGTATGGTGGTCCGTGAGGTCGGTTGGGCCCCGGTCGATTTCCTCGGCGTCGCAGAGCGCCCTGAGCTGAGCGGCATCGCCGCGCAGGAGATGATGCTGCACTGGCATGGCGATACCTTCGACCTGCCGGCCGGCGCGATCCACCTCGCCTCGACACCACACTGCGCCAACCAGCTCTTCCGCCTGCCGCGCCAGGTCGGCATCCAGTTCCATCCCGAGATCGACGACGAGAGCATCAGCGAGTGGGTGCGTCTCGACGGCGACTACGTCGACCTCGCCAATGGCCCAGGCGGCAGGGCGCAGGTGCTCGCCGACACCCAGCGCTATCTCGTGCAGCACCAGCGCGTCGGCGACCGGTTGCTGGAGAACCTGCTGGACGAGATAACGCGCTGAGGGCGGAGCGGTATCAGCGGGTCGGGTGCACCACGTCCGGAGTGTCCGTGCTACCGGCCGGCGCCGGCCGATCGGTGCGGAAGATCCGCTCCGGCTGCTTCTTCCCCGTGGGAGTGAACTCGACCTGCCAGCGGCGACCACCCAGGTGGATGAGCAGGAGAGAACCCTTGCTGAAGGTGACGGTGCAGACCGTGTCGCTCTCGCGTCTGACCGCTTCGATCAGGTAGTTGCCATTCTCCCACACGATCTCCTGACGGCCGGTGAGGGGCGCCTCCTCGATATGGCCCATCCGCGTGGGGTATTGGGTCCGGTCCAGGCCACTCCACCAGCCGCTGCCACCGTTCCCGCTGGCCCCCCACCATTCGAGTTCGGTGAAGCGGATCACTGGAGCGCTGACGGTTTCGGCCGCGGGCAGGATCATCATCGTGCAAATGAGGAGTAGGAAGCGGATCATGGAGCGGACTCCCGGACGGTCGGTTCGATGAGCGCGAGTGCCGTACCCTCTCCGGCCGGCACCATCTATTTTTGAGCTGGCGCATCCTTGCGGAATTTCTCATCGATCGCGCGCTCGTGCTCGCGCTGGATAGGGCTGGTGCGGAAGACCATCGGCGAAGAGATCGCGCCGGCCACCGTGTAGGTGCCCTCCCATTCGTCGTCGCCCTGCGGCGAGAGGAAGAGCAGTCCGGCCGGGAACTGGATGATCAGGGTGCCGTCGTCGCGCTGGCCGATGAAGGTGAGCTCATGGAAGCGGTTCTTCCATTTGATCTTCTGAGGCCCGAGCAGGCGCTTGGGCTCGATGTACCCCATCATCATCGGGTACTCGTCATGCAGGTCGCCCGCAACCCAGGTGCCGGTTCCAGGGCCGGTGGGGACGAACCACACCATGCGGTTGAAGTTGATGGCGGGCGCCTCGTCGAGGCGCTCGACCTCGGCGCGCAGGGACACGGCGAGCAGCGCCAGCAGCAGGCAGCGCAGCGCCAGCATGACTGGTCTAGCGCTTGCTGCCGCTGCCCATGGTCGGCAGCAACGAGGTCGACGCCCCGCGCTGGATGCCGCGGAAGAGCATCTCCATCTCGTCGGGGTTGTCCGAGGTCGACAAGGCGTCTTCGCGGGTGATGTCGCCCCTTTCGTAGAGCTTCATCAGCGACTGGTTGAAGGTCATACAACCGAAGTGCTCGCTGTCGCGGATCGCCGAATAGAGCTCGGGGGTGCGCCCTTCTTCGATCATCTGTTTGATGGTCGGGGTCGCGATCATCACTTCGAGGCCGGGCACGCGACCGGCCGAGTCCTTCTTGGGCACCAGGCGCTGGCTGACCACGCCCTGGAACACCATCGACAGCTGCATGCGGATGAGGTTGTGCTGGAACGGCGGGAAGAAGTTGATGATGCGTTCCATGGTCTGCTGCGCATTGATGGTGTGCAGCGTCGACAGGACCAGATGGCCGGTCTCGGCCGCGTCGATGGCGGCTTGGACCGTCTCGACGTCGCGCATCTCACCGATCAGGATGACGTCGGGTGCTTCGCGCATGGCGTTGCGCAGCGCGCTGCGGAAGTCGCGGGTATCGATCCCGACCTCGCGCTGATTGATCACGCAGCGGTCATCGACGTAGCTGTACTCGATCGGATCCTCGACCGTGATGATGTGCCGGCTGGTGGTGCGGTTCATGAACTCGATCATCGACGCCAGGGTGGTCGATTTGCCCGAGCCGGTGATACCGGTCACCAGCACCAGGCCGCGCCGCAGCATGGCCAGACGTTCGAAGACCTCGACCGGCAGACCGAGGTCCTTGAAGTCGGGGATGACGCTCTGCACGTGGCGCAGGACGAAGCCGATGTTGCCGCGTTGCATGAAGCAGTTCACGCGGAAGCGGCCGATGTCCTCCTCCTCGAAGGCGGTGTCGCATTCGTGGTTCTTCTTGAAGCCCTCGCGGCTGTGCTCATCGACCAGCAGCGTGAAGGCGTCCTTCATGTGCTCCTTGGTGATGGCGGTGGTGCCCAACTGCCTGACCGCGCCGTCGACGCGCACCCTGGGCGGCCCGCCGACCTTGAGGAAAAGGTCGGACGAACGTAGTTGCACCATGGCACGCAGGACTTCGCGGATGTTCACGTAGGCTTCCCCTGATGGTCTGACACGACCTGGAGTAGGCGGTTTTCCAGTTCCTGCAATCCTTGGCCCGACACGCCCGACAAGGTCATGACGTCCTGTTTGAGCATGGCGCTGAGCTCGGCGGCCACCTCTGGCAGGTCGGGACGCGCATCGGCCTTGTTGAGCACGATCAGTTGCTGCTTGGTCGCCAGATCGGGGCTGAACTTGACCAGTTCGGCGTTGAGCACGGCGATGCGGTCGGCCATGGCCTGGGCATCGCCCTCGACGCCGTCAACCAGGTGCAGCAGGATCGGACAGCGCTCGACGTGGCGCAGGAATTGATGACCGAGGCCCTTGCCATCGGCGGCACCCTCGATCAGCCCTGGGATGTCGGCGAGGATGACGGTGCGGTCGAGGCGCTCGATCACCCCCAACTGGGGTTCCAGAGTGGTGAAGGGATAGGCGGCGATCTTGGGCGTGGCCCGCGACAGGCGCGACAGCAGCGTGCTCTTGCCGGCGTTGGGGAAGCCGATGATGCCGACGTCGGCGATCAGCTTGAGCTCGAGCTTGAGGTGCAGCGTGACTCCCGGTTCACCTGGGCCGAACTGGCGCGGGGTCTGGTTGGTCGCGCTCTTCCAGTGCACGTTGCCCTTGCCGCCACGGCCGCCGGCGGCCAGCGTCGCGCGCTGGCCGGGTTCGGTCATATCGGCGATGATCTCGTCGGTCTCGGCCAGGCGGATGATGGTCCCGCAGGGCACCTTCATCACCAGGTCTTCGCCGAAGCGGCCGAAACACTGCTTGCCGGTCCCGGGTTTGCCGTGTTCGGCCCGCCAGTGGCGCTGACGGACGAAGGTCGACAGGGTGTTCATGTGCGGCGTCGCTTCGACGATCACATCCCCACCATTGCCGCCGTCCCCGCCATCGGGTCCGCCCTCCGGAATGAACTTCTCACGGTAGAAGGTCGCCGCACCTGCGCCGCCGTTCCCGCTCTTGACCACAATCTCAGCTTCGTCTCGCAACATGGGCGGGATTGCACGGGGAATTCAGAATTGGCAATGGGAGAAAGCCCAGGCGTGCGTCGCTAAGGAAATGGCGACCAGCAACGGATACCGGGCCATGGCCATCCCCTGCCGCCCCGTATTCACAGGACCACTGTTGCGCCCGCCGAGGCCGGCGATTGCACCCGTAACCAGCGGTTCACGATGCGCGTCCCGCGCCGGCCGCGCGTTCCAGAACATCAGCGCCGCGCGCAGAGCCCGAGAATCGCACCCGATGCCCGTCGTCCCCATCAGTCCCGATCGCCCCCGTCTGCCCGCCTGGTTCAAGCGCAGCCTGCCCGACAACGCCATCAGCGCAGAGACCAATGCCATCGTGCGCAGCCATGGCCTGGTGACGGTGTGCGAGGAGGCCGCCTGCCCCAACCGCCAGGAATGCTGGGCCAAGAAGGCCGCCACCTTCATGCTGATGGGCGACAGCTGCACCCGCACCTGCACCTTCTGCGACGTCAAATGGACCAAGCAGCCCGCCCCGCTCGACGCCAGCGAGCCCGAACGCCTGGCCAGCGCGATCGCCGAACTCAAGCTGCGCTTCGCGGTGGTGACCAGCGTCAATCGCGACGACCTGGAGGATGGCGGCGCCCCCCACTTCGCCGCCACCATCGCGGCCATCCGCGCCAAGTCCCCAGGGACGTTGATCGAGGTGCTGACCCCGGACTTCCGCGGCCGCGCCACCTCCATCGACACCGTGGTGCGCGCCCGCCCGGACGTCTACAACCACAACCTCGAGACCATCCCGCGGCTCTACCCGACGGTGCGTCCGCAGGCGCGTTTCCAGCGTTCGCTCGACCTGCTCAAGCAGGTCAAAGACAGCGACCCGACCATCCTGACCAAGTCCGGCGTGATGGTCGGCCTGGGCGAGACCGACGCCGAGATCCGCCACCTGATGGACGACCTGGTGCGCCACCGCGTCGACATCTTCACCATCGGCCAGTACCTGCGTCCCAGCCTGGAGCACCACGACATCATCCGTTTCGTCACCCCGGAACAGTTCGACATCTTCAAGCGCTGGGGCGCCGAGGCCGGCTTCAAATACGTCGCCTCCGGACCGTACGTGCGGTCGAGCTATTTTGCCGAGGAGGTCATGGCGGGTGCGGTGAATCTGCCGGTCGGATGATGTCCATGCCGGGGGTAGGTCCGATGTCCGATGTCCGATGTCCGATGTCGAGACCAGCGGACCTCGGACGATTCATCGGCACGCGGGTGCCATGTCCGATGTCGACGAGACCCGGACATCGGACATCGGACATCGGACATCGGACATCGTAATGCGCGGCATCGTCTACCACTGCGGTGCCTGCCCCTACCTCCCCGGCCGGGAATTCCATGCCTTCCACCCGGTGCCGAACCCGCCGCTGGACCTTCCCTATCGCCACCTGATGGACCATCGTTTCCGACGTTCGGGTGCGCATCTCTACTTGCCGGTGTGTCCGACCTGCGAGGCCTGCCAACCCATCCGCGTCGATGTCGAGGCTTTCACTCCGCGCCAGGACCAGCGGCGCTGCCTGCGCCGCAACCACGACCTGACGGTGACCTGGCAGGAGCGAGGTCTCGACACTGAGCGCGAAGCGCTCTACCGCCGCTATCAGAGCACGGTGCACGACAAGCCGACCGACAGTGATGGCAGCAGCTTCCTGGTCGAGGATGGCGGCATCGCCGGCGGCGAACTCCATGCCCGCGATGCGGCGGGCCGCCTGCTGGCGGTCAGCGTGCTCGACCGCTTCGCTGACGCGCTGTCGAGTGTGTACTGCTATTACGACCCGGCCGAGGCTCGGCGCGGTCTCGGCACCTACATGGTCCTCAGCGAGCTGGCGTACTGCCGTGCCCAGCAGTTGGCCTGGCTGTACCTGGGATTTCTGGTGCGCGACTGTCCGAAGATGGCGTACAAGGCGCGGTACCTGCCGCACGAGGTGCGCGAGCGAGGCACCTGGGTGCGTTACGACGGCTGACTTCGGAGTCGGAGAACACGATGAACCGCAGAGGCGCAGAGGCGCAGAGGCGAGAGGAGGGCCACAGAGAACAGCCTTGGAGAGTCTCGGCTCTGCGGTCCTCCTCTCCCCTCTGCGGCTCTGCGGTCTTCTCCGGTGTCCTCCGCGGACTGGAACCTAGCCCACATCCGTAATCGCCGCGGCCGAGCGGCTGCGCGTCTCGGCGTCGGTGTCGAGGTCGATCGGTTCGACGTTCTCCATGGTCTCGGCATTGACGTCGATCGGCAGCGGGCCGCGGCGCAGACGCAGGAAGGCATGCAGCAGGCCACCGCCCAGGAGACCCAGGATGCCCAGGCCCAGCAGCAGTGCCGGCCAGGGCAGCACTTGGTGACGCAGGGCGATGCGGGTGCTGATCGCCACCACCGGCTCATCGTCGGTGCCGGTGTCATGCAGGCGCATGACGGTGTCCACCTGCTCGAGACGGGCGCGATGGCTGGGATCGGCGGCGTTGACGCTCCGGGCCTGGTGATCGAGCCAGTCGATCATCGCCAGGTCTGGCTGGAGCTGGCCGTACGTCGCCTCGGGCCGCACGCCGTAGGGTTCGAGCAGACGCCGACGGTGATGCAGCAACGCTTCCTGCGCGGCCAATTCGGCGCTGACGATGGCGGGGGCCAGGCGCGCCAGCCACGGCAGGGGCTGGCCATCGAGCGGCGCGAGCAGCGCTTCCCAGGCCTGCGACAACCCCTGCACGGCCGCGCTCGCTGCGGCCGGATCGCTGCCCCGCAGATGGCGGGCTGCTTGCAGCAGAGTCTCGGCCTGGGCGCTGCGATCACCGCCCAGAGCGGTGATGCGTTCGCGATAAGCCTCCAGATCGCCCGGTTCGCTGAGGGCGAACATCTCCCACACCACGCGCATCCGCTCGATCGCCGAGCCCTCCGCCAGGCGGCCGTCGAGCACGCCCCGCAGGCGCGTCTGGATGCCTGGGGCCATCGCCGCCCAACTGGAGCTATGGCGCATCACGCCCATGGCCGCGCGCGCCAGTTCCGCATCCGCCTCGGGCGCGGGGAGCAGGCGGGCGAGGACCTCCATCGCTTGGTGCTCCACCGGGGCGCGCCAGGCATCAGGCCAGGCACCGCGGTAATTGGCGAAGGCGGTGAGGGTGTTGCTGCGCGCGCGCGCGCCGGCTGCGACGATGAGCAGGGTCCCCACCAGGATCAGCCCGAGCACCTGAGCGGCTGCGATCAGACGCCGTTCGCTCATCCGTTCCTCCCGTGTAGCCGGGTCATCAGAGCCGCGGCGACCAGCAGTGCGACTGCGACCCCGCTGCCGATGAGCGAAGACGCGGGCTCGCGGATGGCCAGCCCCACCAGCATGACGATCGCCACCACGGGCATCAGCAGCGCCACGCTCAAGCGCCAGGTCAACCCCAGGTGGAAAGCCGAATAGGCGTTGAGATGGCGCGCTACGGCATCGAGTTTCACCGCCCACACCGTGCACAGCGCCTGCCCGACCACGGTTGCGCCCAACAGCCAGACCAGCGCGTGGAAACACCAGCGGGAGGAATCCGCGTTGGCCACCAACAGGGCCGCCAGGAAGAACACTCCGAGTCCGACGGCGGGCACCACGCGCTCACGTGGCAGGCGGAACTTGTCGACCAGCGGCGCCACCACCGCTTCGCTCATGGCCAGCATCGCCGGCACCACCAGGGCGATGAGGCTGATGAACCACACCGTCAGCAGGGCGCCAGCCCACCAGGACGGCAGGCCGCAGTTGGCCAGCGCGGCTGCCACGGCGCCGATCGCCGCCGGCAGCGCACTCGGCGCGCGGGCGCCATCCGCGACGATCACGCCGCCGCCGATCGCCAGCACCACCAGCAGCAGGAGCTGGAGCAGCGCCCCCGCCAGCACCGCGATGGTGCCGATGCCGATGGCATCGGTCGAACGGTTGAGATAGCTGCCGTAGGCGGTGACTGCGCCGGTGCCGCACGCCCAACTGACCAGCACCATCATGACGGCGTCCTGCCAGGGCGCAGGGGTGGCAAGAACCGCCCAGCCATCGGGACCACTGCCGAGCAGGCCCGCGAGTCCATCCACCGCCCCAGGGTGCAGCAGCAAGGCACCGCCGACCAGCATGAGCCCGGTGAGCGCGACGGTGGTCATCAGCATGCCTGAGCGCGCGATCGCGGAGGCGCCGCGCCACAGGCGGAACTGCACCACGGCGACCATCGCGGCGATGGCCATGACCTCGCCCCCCACATGGCTGGCGACGGTGTCCTCGGCACTGGCGACCCACCGGCTCGGCTGGTCGGCGATGGCGGCGAGCAGGCTGTCGTAGGCCGCCTGCGCCAGCCGGCCGCCGATCATCACCAGCAGCAGCAGCGCCAGCAGCGCGGCTCCGGCCGCCAGCCAGCCGACCAGTTCCCATGGTTTGCCGGCCTTGCGACCACTTTCGCTGAGACTGTCCTGGTAGATCGCGCCGGTGCCGAGTTCGAGCACGACGAACGGGATGGCGATCAGGAACAGCGCCACCACCCACGCCACCAGCCCACAGCCGTCGAGGCGGACGCCGTCGGGGCGGCAGAACAGCATGCCCGCACTCATGCCAGCGATGGCGACGATCACTCCCGTGCGATGAGGCCAGCGGGGACGGAAGGGCTGCATGGGCGGACTCTAGCGGTCACTCATGAAGGCGCGAGATGCGAGATGCCGATGGCTGATTCTTCAGCGCATGGACCCGTGAAGACCGGTCCAACCGCAGAGAGCGCGGAGGGCGCAGAGGTGAGATTTCCCGTTCTGCATCCTCTGCCGCTCTGTGAGCTCTGCGGTTTGAATTGCCTTCCAGCGCGAACGGATGGGCTTGGCCGCACTGCCGATCCCAGCCGTCTCAGCGCTTCGCCGCGACCGTCACCGAGCGCAGCACCAGCTCCGCGCCCGGGATACGGCTTGGCGGTGGGTCGATCCGCAAGCCGATGATCAGACCCTGCCAGGTGGCGATGCCGCTCATGGCCACGGTCACGGGTCGCCCATCGGCCTGGATGGTGAAGGGCACGCTGCGTTCGTCGCTGAAGTCCTGGTCGGCGAGGGTGCGCCAGCGCAGACGCGCGGGACCTGCCGCGCCGGTCCAGGTCGCGTCGATGGTGACCAGCGGTCCGTCCTCGGCACGCCAGCACCGCCGTGGACCGATGAGGTACGGCTGGCCGGAATCGCAAGGAATGCGCCACTCCCCGCCCCGTGGCATCCCGGCATCCGTGCCCCCCTCCACGTACCAATGGCTGCGGCTGTTCTGGAAACTCCAGGAGGGCAGGCCCCGGTCGGCGGCCGCGGTCAGGCGTTGACGGATCTCGGTCACGGTGCCGAGCGTCAGCAGCGTGGTGTAGTCGTAGACGATGTCGTGGTCGAAGATCTCCATACGGATCGGCGCGAGGTAGGCCGTGGCGCTGGCGCGGACGTCGCGCGAGCCGGCCTCGCCGAACAGGCCTCCGTGGAAGACGCAGACATCGCCGCAGGCCACGCCAATTCCCCAGTCGTCGTCACCGACCAGGGCCGCCCAGGCCTCGCTGCAGATCTGCTCGGTCCATGGCCAGGGTTTGCGGAAGTCGTTGGTAACGTGCGAGAGCGCGCCGCCGGTGAATGGCCGCTCGCCGGTGTACGCCAGGTAGCGGTGGAGCGCCGAGATCACGTACACCGCCGGCAGTTCCTGATTGCGTGCCGGATAACGGGTGCGCTCCGGCCGGGCATTGGTGGCCCGGAAACGCATGGTCGCGGTCGGGCCGTCGAGCGTGGTCCAGGACTCGAAGACACCTTCCCCAGGGATGTTCTCGAGCGGCCAGTGCATCGGCACGCACTTCACATAGAGCTCGCGGCCATCGTTGCGATGGGCCAGCACGCGCGAGGGGTGGCCGTACACGTCACCGGTTTGGATGGGATTCCAGCCGATGTCCCTCCACTCGGGCTTCATTTGCGCGCCCGCGGGCTGGAACGGCACCGGGCCGGAATAATGCGACATCTGGATCTGGCGGCCGAGATCACAGCTGTTGATCAGATTCTGCGGTCGGTCGTGGTGCGCCAGGAAGGTGATCGCACCGCCGAGTGCCAGATCCGCGCCGATCTTCACCACGCCGTTGTCGAGGTAGCTCATCTGCGCGGCAGGGCGGGGCGCCTCGCCAGCGGTCAACGCCCCCAACGCCGCCAGCGCCACGAGCGGATGCAGCAACAGCGACAGAAGGAGCGTCGGCATGGACTTTTTACCGTCCCGTGATCATCCCGCTGCCTGGACGTCCGATGCCTCAGTCCAGCAGCTTGTGCGCCTGCATCACCGCCAGCCAGGCGCGTAGAGGGGCCTCGGGGATGCGCACCTGATCGGGCTGTCCGGCCACCACCAGGCGATGGCACGGGATGGTGCCCTGCTCCAGGCGCTTGGCGACGAATGCCACCGGCTTATTGATGATCTCGGCGGCGGCGGCGGTCTCGATGGTGGGCCCTGGTGCCGCCACCACGCGCCAGATCGGTTCACGGGTCAGGTCCTGGCGCGCCGATTTGCGATTGGCGGCGACCAGGGCGCCGGCCGCTGCCAGCAGCCGGTCCTGCGGCGCGGCCGAGGCCGCCAGCAGTTTGAAATGGGCGATGCGCAGTTCGTAGCAGGTGCCGAAGAGCGCTTCGAAACGCGGCACGAAGGCATCGAGCCAGGCGGCGGCCGGCACCGGCAGGCCCTGCCGGATGGCGGTGTCGCTGAGGTGGACCACCAGTTCGGCGAGCGCGTCGGAATCGGCGTCCTCGTTCAGCAACTGATCGAGTCGGGACGCCGCCGCCTCCGCCTCGCCCGCCACCAGATGGCAACGGGCGGTGAGCACCGCGGCGTCCTCATCGAGTTTCTTCGCGCTGTCGCGCACTCCGGCACCGATCCAGTGCGCCAGGTCGCGCAGGCGGTCGACGCCAGCGCCGTGCATCGAGAGGAGCCCCTCGTCGAGCCCTTCGACCAGCATCGCCGCCAGCGCCAGCCAGTAGGACGTGACGTTGCTGCCGGCACCGGGTCCGGCGATCAGCCCCGGCCAGCCGGTGCCGCCCATGGCCTTGGCCTTGAGGTCGTTCAAGGCACCGGCGAGTTCCTTGGCGGCGGGAAAGTTCTCGCCGCAGGCCTTCACCGCGTGTTCGCAGTAGGCGTCCTCGAGGTGGCCGAAATTCAACTGCGGAATGGTGGAAAGACCGTGATCGCCGGCCATCACCACCACCAGCATGCCCTGCGCATTGGTGAACAGCGCCCGTGCCTGCGTCTGCGCTTCGACCGCCGAGGCCCCCTGCGCCTGCAGCGACTGCGCCACGTCGGCCAACGGCCCCGTGCCATCGCTGAGGAAGCGCGTGAGGTGTTCCCGCAGCGAGGGCGAGAAAGGCGCGAGGAATACCGAGTGCAGGCGGGTCTCACCCGCGATCAGCGAGAAGGGATTGAAGTTGCCGCTCTGTGCCAGCTTCTGGATCTCACCCGCGAATGAGGCCATGTCGTCGGTCGGGTTGGCCATGTGGTGTCCTTGACGTGCTGCGATCGCTGATCGGTTCCGCTGCGCTGCGCTACTCTGCTCCGCGCTCCTCTGCCCTGCCCTTATTTGGCGAACAGGAAGTGCATGACGTCGCCGTCCTGCACCACGTAGTCCTTGCCCTCGGCGCGCAGCTTGCCGACTTCCTTGCAGCCCTTTTCGCCGTTGTACTTCACGTAGTCGTCGTAGCTGGCGACCTCGGCGCGGATGAAGCCTTTTTCGAAATCGGTATGGATGACGCCGGCGGCCTGCGGTGCGCGGAAACCCTTGGAGATCTGCCAGGCGCGGACCTCCTTCACCCCGGCGGTGAAGTAGGTGGCGAGGCCGAGGAGCTCGTAACCGGCGCGCACCAGTCGGTCGACGCCGGGTTCGGTCATACCGAGGTCGGCCATGAACGACTTCTTGTCCTCCGCCGGCAACATGCACAGCTCCTCTTCGATCTTGCCGGAGATGAGGATGGCTCGCGAACCGACGGTGGCGGCGTGCGCAGTCACCGCGGCGCTATGCTGGTTGCCATTGGTGGCGATGTCGCCCTCCAGCACATTGCAGACGAAGAGCATCGGCTTGGCGGTGATCAGGTGGCAGTCAGCGATGTGCAGCAGTTCTTCCGGCGTCAGGTCGAGCGCGCGTGCGGGTTGGCCCGCCTCGAAGCCGGCCATCACCTTCTGCAGGGTAGGCACGGCCGCAGCGGCCTCCTTGTCGAGCTGCTTGCGTTTGCTGCAGCGGTCGAGCTTGGCCTTGGCGGTGTCCATGTCCTTGAGGATCAGTTCAAGATCGATGACCTCGATGTCGCGCACCGGATCGACGCTGCCATCGACATGGATGACGTTGGGCTCGTCGAAGCAGCGCACCACGTGCAGGATGGCGTCGACGTTCTTGATCGCCGAGAGGAATTCGTTGCCCTTGCCTTCGCCCTTGGAGGCGCCCTTGACCAGGCCGGCGATATCGACCAGCTCGATCTGGGTGGGGATGACCTTGTCGGTCTTGGCGATGTCCTTCAGGACCCAGGCCCGGGCATCCGGCACCGTGACCATGCCGGTGTTCGGCTCGATGGTGCAGAACGGGTAGTTCGCCGCCTGCGCCGCCTGCGTCTGGGTCAAGGCGTTGAAGATGGTGCTCTTGCCGACGTTCGGCAGGCCGACGATACCGCAGTTGAAACCCATGGTTGCTCCCAGGAGGCGCGGGAGCATAGGCCTGACGCCGGGGTGACCAGGGCCGACTCCTGGGTGGGCCGGACTGGAACGGCAACTCGGCGGATGTCCTCCCTCGCCACTCCTGCGCATCTCTGATGATGCACCGAGGTGAAGCGACGGGTGATCCAGACGGAACCATACGACCCCCAGCCGGGGACGGCGTGGGTCGACGCCTCGCGGGACGCGCTCCAACGACTGGCCTTCCTCATCGGTGGGAGGCTTGGCGACACCATGATGAAGGTTTTCCTTTCCGTACGACCTGCCACCGCTCAGGCGCCACGCAGGAACCAGGGTGTCCGTCAATCATACGCAGCCCAGCCGCCGAGTGACTCAGCAGCATGGACTGCTTCCGCCCACGCCGGGTTCGCATTGGGCCGCACAAGGACGCTGGAAGGGGCATGATTCCCGCGTCACCGCCAATAGACGAAAGCGGCCTCATAGTATCATTATCTGTGGCGCAGCGTGATTCTTCACCTCATCGTCACCGCTGTTTGGAGCCTCGAGCGAAACCTGACACCAGGGAGTGCACAGCCTTCAAAAGGCCAGGGATGCCGCGTGCTGATGAATTCTTTCGATGCGCCGTACGTTGCATTAATCACTCATGCCAAATGAGGACTACTAGGATGCACGCATTTGGATTGGCAAACATGGTGGATCACTAGCCGGACCTCGCCCTGCGAAATGCAATGTAAAGTGGATGTGTTTGCGCAGATTCTATAACAGAAAATGAATGAGTATTGACAGTCATCGGAACGTCGACACACCATCGCCGCCGGCTGAGCTGCGCACGCCTCCGGCCTCATCCGAGCCAATCCTTGCTCCTCTCCTGCTCCTACCCCAGCACTGCACTGCCTGCCGCAGTCGCCACACGAAAGGACTCCATGCGCGTACTCCATCGTTCCTGGGCCGCGACCCTCCTGATCCTGCTCGCCTTGCAGGCTTCCGCCGCAGTACCGAGCGGATTCTCCGATGCCACCTGGGTCGGTGGCATAGATGCTCCCACCACCATGACATTCCTGCCTGACGGGCGGGCCCTGGTCTGCAAGCAGACGGGCGAGTTGCGGGTGATCAAAAACAACAGCCTCCTGCCGACGCCCATGCTGTCGCTGTCAGTGGATTCCGGTGGAGAGCGGGGCTTGCTGGGCGTCGCCGCCGATCCGCAGTTCACCACCAACGCATGGATCTACGTCTACTACACCACGCGCACGCCGGCAGTGCACAATCGCATCAGCCGTTTCACGGTCACTGGCGACGTGGTGGTGGGTGGTAGCGAAACAGTGCTCCTCGAACTCGACAACCTCTCGAACGCCACCAACCACAATGGTGGCGCCATCCACTTCGGCCCGGATGGCAAGCTCTACGCCGCCGTGGGCGACAATGCCAACGGCTCCCACGCGCAGACGCTGAGCAACCTGCTGGGCAAGATGCTGCGCTTGAACAAGGATGGCTCGATCCCGACCGACAACCCGTTCTATAACAGCACCGGCGGCAGGAACCGGGCGATCTGGGCGCTGGGTCTGCGCAACCCCTTCACCTTCGTCTTCCGGCCCGGCTCCAGCCTGATGTACATCAATGACGTCGGCCAAAACAGCTGGGAGGAGATCAACAGCGGCGTCGCCGGCGCCAACTACGGATGGCCGGCGACCGAAGGTGGCACCACCAATCCGGCCTACCGTTCACCGCTGTATGCCTATCCGCACGGCAGCGGCAATTTCAGCGGCTGCGCGATCACCGGAGGGGCGTTCTACCAGCCCGCCACGGCATCCTTCCCCTCGAGTTATGTCGGCAAGTATTTCTTCGCCGACTTCTGCAATGGTTGGATCAACCTCTATGATCCAAGCACTGGTAATGTGGCCAACTTCGCCAGCGGCATAGCGTCGGCCGTCGATCTGGTGGTCGGCGCCGACGGCGCCTTGTACTACCTCTCGCGCTCGCAGGGAGCGGTGCGGCGCATCAGCTATTCGGTGGCGCCGGTCATCACCCAGCATCCGCAGAGCATCAGCGTCTCGAGCGGTGGCACCGCGACCTTCACCGTCGCGGCTTCAGGTTCGCCAGCTCCGACCTACCGCTGGCAGCGCAATGGCGTCGATATCGCCGGAGCCACCTCGACGAGTTATTCCCTGGTCAACGTCGGCAGTGGCGACAACGGGGCGACCTTCCGCGCGATCGCCAGCAACAGCGTGAGCAGTGCCACCAGCAATACGGCCACCCTCACCGTCACCGGCGCGAATCGAGCCCCGACCGCCACCATCACCCAGCCCGCGGTCGGCACCACCTTCGCCGGCGGCACGGTCATCACCTATGCCGGCAGTGGGAATGACCCGGAGGAGGGCGCCCTCCCCGCTTCGCGCCTCACCTGGCGCGTCGATCTGCATCACGATAGCCATAACCATCCCTTCATCCCTGATACGACCGGAGCGTCCGGCAGCTTCACCATTCCGACCACTGGCGAGACTGCGGCCAACATCTTCTATCGTGTCCATTTGACCGTACGCGATGCCGCCGGTGCCACCGGAACCACGCAACGGGACATCCAGCCCCGCACTGCCACCATCACCCTGGCGACCAACCACAGTGGGCTCGGCCTGTTGCTCGACGGGCAACCCGTGACGACCCCCAGGACCGTCACCGGAGTGGTCGGCATCCAACGCACCCTCGGCGCGCCCTCACCGCAGACCAGCGGCGGGCTCACCTGGGTTTTCGATTCGTGGTCCGATGGGGGCGCAGCCACCCACACCATCGCCACCCCCTCGGTCAATACCACCTACACGGCGGTGTATCGCAGCAGCGGGGGCGGCAACGGTTTGACCGCGGTCTATTGGGACCAGATGAATTTCACCGGCACCTCGGTGACGCGCATCGACCCCACGGTGAATTTCAACTGGGGTACCGCAGCTCCGGCCACCGGCATCGGGCCTGACACCTACAGCGTTCGCTGGACGGGTGAGGTCCAGCCGCAGTTCAACGAGACCTACACCTTCCATGTCCGCTCCGACGACGGTGTGCGCCTGTGGGTCAACAACCAGCTCCTCATCGATCGCTGGATCGATCAATCGGCCACCGAGTGGAGCGGGACCATCGCCCTCACCGGTGGCGTGCGATATGCCATCCGCATGGAATATTTCGAGAACGGTGGGGACGCCGTAGCGGAATTGCGCTGGAGCAGCCCCTCGACCGCGAAGAGCGTGATCCCCAGCGCCCGACTCTTCCCCGTCGGCGGGAGCGGCAGCGGTCTGGCGGCGACCTACTGGGACAATGCGAATTTCACCGGGAGTTCGGTCACGCGCACCGACCCCACGGTGAATTTCAACTGGGGTGTGGGGGGCCCGGCCGCTGGCATCGGCTCCGATACTTTTAGCGCACGCTGGACGGGCGAGGTCCAGCCGCAGTTCAGCGGGACCTATACCTTTTACATCCGTTCGGACGACGGTGCGCGTCTGTGGGTCAACAATCAGCAGCTGATCGATCGCTGGGTCGATCAATCCGCCACCGAGTGGAGCGGGACCATCGCACTTACCGCCGGCGTGCGTTATCCCATCCGCCTCGAATATTTCGAGAATGGTGGGGATGCCGTTGCCGAAATGCGCTGGAGCGGCCCTTCCACTCCCAAAAGCATCATCCCTGCGGCACGGCTCTTCCCGGTGAGCGGCGCTGCCGCTGCCGCGGTCGGCGAGGGCCTCGTTTCTGGCGGCTTCTACCTGCTCACCGCCCAGTGCAGCGGCAAGTGCGCGGATCAGGTCGGCAGCAGCCACGCCGATGGCGCCGACATCCAGCAATGGGCGCGTCACGAAGGCGAGAGCCAGCAGTGGCGCATCGACGACCAGGGTAACGGCTGGTATACCCTTACCGCGCGCCACAGCGGCAAGGTGATGGAAGTCGAGGGCGCGTCGACCGCACCAGGTGCGCAGGTGCAGCAGTGGACCGGCAACAGTAATGCGCATCAGCAATGGCGTATCGAGCCCATGGGCGGCGGCTGGTATAAATTGACCGCACGACACAGCGGCCACTGCCTGGATGTGGATCAGTCCTCGACCGCGGCCGGTGCCCGTCTCCAGCAATGGGATGACAACGGTACCGCGGCGCAGCGCTGGAGCCTGGAACTGGTGCCGATCACGCCGACGGGGGTGGCTTCCCATAGCGCCGGTGACGATGAACTGCGCAATATCGTGCTGGGGATCAGGTGACCCGCTGCCAGATTTCACGGCCTCCGCGGGGAGACCGAGGAATCGCTGGAGAACAACCTGGTCGATGAAAGACGATGGGGGTGACGCCTTGCCGAGGGTCACCCCCCTCCGTTCGTCAGGACCTCCTGGTCCCGGCGCCAAGAAGATTGCGGAGCTGCTCGATCAACGGACCGAACGCACGGAAGGTGACGGGTTTGGTGAAGAACCCTGCAGCGCCAGCATCCAGGCACGCTTGCCGTTCGATCGCGTCATCCGTCCCGGTCAAAATGATCGCCGGGATATGGCAGGTCTTCGCATCGGCCTTCACGTTCAGCAGGACCTCCCTGCCATGGACGTTCCCCAGATGGAGATCGAGGATGATGAGCCCTGGCATCCGCTCACTGTGAGCAAGGAGGTGGAGAGCCTGCTCGCCATCCCCAGCCACGCGCAGTTCGGCCAAAGGCCAGTACTCGATGATGGCCTGGCGCATAGCCTCCACGTCGGCGAGGTTGTCGTCCACCAGCAGGACCCATCCGGTGTCACCCATCGACCGCACCGACGTGGGCCGTGAACAGCGACTTCATGAGCTGGAGGTATTCGGAGAATCGTTGCGGTTTCACCCGATAATCATCGGCGCCGCCAGCGATGCAGCGATCCCGATCAGCGGGCAACATGGAGGTAGTGAGGATGACCACGCGCACGTCGCGCAGTGCGGCCCGGCTGCGGATGAAGGCCAGCACCTCATGACCACTCACGGCCGGCATGTTGAGGTCGAGGAGCACGAGACGGGGATGATCAGGCGTGTCGACCACGGCCGTGATCTGCTCGATCGCCTGCGCCCCGTTCCTGGCGATGGTAAGGGTCGCGGGCTGGCTCAACTCTTCGAGCGCCACCTTCAGCAGTTCGACGTCGCTTTCGTTGTCATCGACGATCATCACACGTGGGGGGATGGTGCTCATTCGACGGCCCTATCAGGAATCGTGAAGGTGAAGATCGTTCCGCCGTCGGGGCCAGCGTCCGCCCAGATGCGGCCACCATGCTGGTCGACGATGCGCTTGCAGATGGCCAGGCCCATGCCCGTTCCCGGGTATCGCTCCCGGTCATGTAGCCGCTGGAAGACTTCGAAGATGCGCTCGCGCTGGGCGGGAGCGATCCCGATGCCGTTGTCGGTGACGCTGATCGCCCAGTCCGCGCTCCGCCTCTGAGCCTGGACGACCACCCGGCACGATCGTTCGCCGCGGAACTTGAGCGCGTTGCCTAAGAGATTCTGCAGCAGGAGGCGGAGCTTGGGTTGTTGACCGTGGACGACCGGCAGCGGGCCGATAGCCACATCGGCCTTCGCCTCGGCGATGATCGCCGACAAATCGAGCTGCACCTCTTTCATGACCGCGCCGAGGTCGACCGTGGTGGCCCCCTCCGCGTGGGTCAATCGCGAGTACAGCAGGAGATCGTTGATCAGGTCGTGCATGCGCCCCGCGCTGCCCGAGGCGAAACGCATGTATTGCTGGGCGCGTTCGTCGAGTTTCGAGGCGTAGCGCAGATCCAGCAGATCGAGGTACTGGGTGACGGTGCGCAAAGGCTCCTGGAGATCGTGCGAGGCGATGTAGGTGAATTGCTGCAGTTCGGCATTGGTTCGGGATAGTTCGGCCGCCTGGGCGCGCAACTGCTCCTCGACGCGCACGCGCTCGATGCCGATCGCCATCGAGTTGGCGACGTTGCCGATGGCTGTGAGGGTGACCTCGGAAAGTGGATGACGCGCGAACATGGCGACCACGCCGACGAGACGATCTTCGAGCATCAGCGGATACCCGGCGAACGACACCAGGCCCTCCCGCTGAGCCCACTCCTGATCCGGCACGTGCGGGTCGCCGATGACGGCATTGGTGAAATGCGGCTGACGTCGCTCGGCGATACGGCCGATCTTGAAATCCCCGACCGCGATCCGGCCATGCGGTCCGTTGATGTGGGTGTGCAGGCCGGCGCTGCCCTGCAGGTGCAGGACCTTTGCCTTCTCGTCCAGGACCCAGATCCGCGCCAGCGCCACGCCGATGTCCGTCACCATGGACTCGGCGCAGCGCTGCAGGATCCCGCGCAGCCCTGCTTTCTGGACCAGGGCGGCGCCTATATCCGCACCCAGCTGGGTGATGCGCGAGCGTTCGGTGGCTTCGCGATGGAGCTGTTCCGCCTGCGTACGGGCAGAGCGTTCAGCCTGGAAGGAGCGGGCGTTGTCGATCGCGATGGCCGCCTGCGCGGCGATGCCGACGACGACGCGCTCATGCCGGGCATCAAAACGAGCTGCTTCGGGGTGGCCGAAGAACAAACCGCCGAGGATCTCGCCCGAGCGTGAACGCACCGGAACGGCCAAGTAGCTGACGACGGGGAGGTGGCCTGGCGGCAGACCGTGATGCGGGGCGCTTTTGCCGAAGCGTGGGTCGGCGCGGACATCGTCGAGACGGATGAGGCACTCGCCACGGAAGGTCGGCCCGAACAGCGCCGTCGCCCGAGGCATGGGGAATTTCGAGAACTCCTCACGTGGCACGCCGGAGATCGTGTAGAGCGTGTAACGCGCGCCTTGCTGATCGATGACGTTGTAGAAGAAGGCGCCGAACTGTGCTCCGGTCGCAGCCGTGCCCGCGTCGGTGATGACCTGCACGACCTTCTCGAGTTCGAGTTCCGAGGCCACGCTCGATCCGACGGTATTGAGCGTCTCGGCCTCCTGACGCGCTTCGGAGGTCTCGCGATAGAGGAACCCCTGCTCGAGCGCCATGGAGACGTGGCGCGACAGGTCATCTGCGAAGCGCCGATCATCTTCGCTGTAGCGGCGGCCGGATTCGGCGGTGATCAACCACAGCACGGCATAAAGCCGACCGCGGACATGCACGGGTACCAGGACCGATGACCGCAGACCGAGACGTAGGATCTCCGCGCGATAACCCGGGTCCGTCGCGACCTGCTGGATGTGGGCATTGAGATCGTCGAGGAGTGCGGCTCCGCCGCCACCGACCGTCTGCAGGAGTGGATCCCCAGGTCGTGAGGGGAAGCGGCGGCGGATGTCCTGCGCCTGCGCGACGCGTTGCGGATCCGTATGGACATGGCACAGGCTGTGACGCGCATCGTCGATCACCAGGTCGACCACGCACCAGTCGGCGACCGCTGGGACCGCCAGCCGGGCGATCGCTTCCAGGACCTCGCGAGGATCGAGCGTGGTGGTGAGCGCGTCGCGCGCCGCGTCGAGGAACGTCCGGCGCATGTCGGCGACCGTGCGCGCCGTGATGTCGCTGGTCGTGCCGATGAAGCGCTGCGGTCGTCCATCGCTCGCGAAGATGACCTGCCCGGCCGCCGCCAGCCAGCGTTCATCGCCGCTGTCGAAGCGACGCATGCGGAATTCGGCGGCGTATCTGCCCTGGTCCTCACCACGCAGGGCACGCTCCATCGCTGCCGTCACCCGCGGGCGATCATCGGGGTGGATGGCGCTGACCCAGGCGTCGAAAACCACCGGTGCGTCGCGCGCGAGTCCCCACACGGCGCGGCAGGAGTTCGACCAGCGCAGCTCGCCGGTGGCCGGACGGAAATCCCAGGTGCCGACACCGGTCGCATCGATCGCGAGCGACAGGCTCTGTTCGCTGTCGCGGGCCATGGCCTCGGCCCGACGCTGCGCGTCGATATCGGTGGCTGTTCCGTACCAGCGCAGGATGCGACCGGCGTGGTCGCGGATGGGGAGGGCGCGGCCCAGATGCCAGCGGTAGTCGCCGGTGCGACGATCGAGATAGCGGTACTCGATCTCATAGGCCTCGCCCGTCCTGATCGAATGGTACCAGCGGTCGAGGCAGAACTGGAGCTCATCGGGGTGGATGATCGGTTCCCAGCTGGCATCGCCACCGTCACCGCGAGGAAAGCCCGTATACTCATACCAGCGGTCATTGTAGTAGTCGACGTAGCCGTCGGGTCGCGCCATCCACACGATCTGCGGCATGGCGTTGGCCAGCTCACGGAATCTCGCCTCGCTGTCCTGGAGCGCTGCCTGATTGGCCAACAGCTCAGCATTCAGGCTCTCGAATCTGCGCCGGGCCAGCACCTGGGTGGTGATGTCGATGGCCACGACGATCTGGCCGAAGATGGCCCCCTGCTGGTCGCGCAGCGGGTAGAGGTTGAACGAGAAGAAGCACGGCTCGGGCTCGGCTCCGACGCGCTTGCGGATCGGCACCGCGTACTCGGAGGTGACGAATGGCTCTCCGGTCTGGTAGACGCGGTCGAGGACCTCGAAGATGCCGGAGTCCTTGATCTCGGGCAACGCCTCGCGAATTCTTTTGCTGATCAGCGCGTCGCGCCCCAGCATGGCCAGGTACGGCGGATTGGCGAACTCATAGATGTGCTCAGGTCCGCGGAAGATCGCGATGCTGGCCGGCGCCTGCATGAACATCGATCTGAGGTGCTCCTGCTTCTCGATCAGGCTGCGCTCGGCGAGCACCTTGCGCGTCGTCTCTGCGAAAGTGACCAGCACGCCACCCACGTCGCCGGCGTCATCACGGATCGGACTGTAGGAGAAGTTGAAGTAGCAGTCCTCGGGAAAACCGTACCGCTGGATGGTGAGCTTGAAGTCATCGAAACCGATCGCCTGGCCCGCCCAGACCTCCTCCCACATCGGCCCGATCGTACCCCAGATCTCGTTCCAGGTATCCTGCGCACGAGCTCCGAGAGCCGGGGGATGTTTATCCCCGAGAATCGGCCGATAGGCATCGTTATAGAACTGGATGAATTCGCGGCCCCAGGCGATGTACGTGGGCAGTCGGCACTCGAGCATGGTGCTGATGGCCGCCCGCAACCGCAGGGGCCATCCTGCTGGTGGACCGATGGGCGTTTCCGACCATTCCTTCTGCTGCATGAGCGCACCCATGTCGCCGCCATGCGCGAAGAGACTGCCGAGGTGGATGGTCACCGGTTTTCCTTCAGGTCCTGGACCGGCAGATCCAGTGGTAGCGATTCTGGTATGAGACCGAACAACATCGTTGTCATCGTGCCACCAAAGGTGCTGTTGCAAGGCGGCTCATTCACCCTGCAAATTGCACTTCAGCCAGCTGGTCCAGGTTTTGCACGATTCGATTATTCGTTCCGCCAACGTTCAATTTCGTCACCGCGGTATTCCGTGTGGCTCTTTCAGTGCATGACCCATGAAGACCGGTTCAACCGCAGAGCGCGCGGAGGGCGCGGAGATGAGATACCCATTTTGAATCCTCTGCGCCCTCTGCGAGCTCTGCGGTTTGAACTGTCTTCCAGATCGAAGGGCTGGGATTGGACACACGCGAAACGCCGGCGGCCCTCAATTCCCCTTCCGCACCTCGCCATGACGGATGAGGAAACGCACCACCGGTCCACCGGTGAAGGGCGTCAGGCGTTCCTTGAGCGCCACCGCCAGCGGACGCAGCACGGTTGGGCTGAGGTTGGTCGCATCGAATACCGCCGTCATCAGGCGATGCTGGCGCAAGGCGTCGGTCTCCAGCGGAGTGTCGCCGCTGGCCTGGGAGCGCACCCGCGCCACCAGCAGCTCGAGCATGGCGGGATCACCGCCATCCTGATACGCGCGAAGGATGGCGGCGAGCATCAACGGATCAGCGGTGGTGGCGATGACGCGCATCCATGGGCTCGGATCGAAGGCGCTCGGGCGCGACAACTGCCGCAGCAGGAGGTCGCGCTGGACCACCCCAGGCAACACCGCCAGGTGTTCGGCCAGGCCGGTGGCTGCGACCTCCTCCACCCCGGTCAGACGCCGCAGCAATGGGATCACCGCGGGAACCTTCTCGCTGACTTCCAGCAGGGCGAGGACGTCCGCTGGTTCCACGTGCAGGGTGGTCAATTCGCGCATGGGCAGCCACCGGCCGCGCGCACGCGCGGTGCGGCCAGCCTCGTCATCGCCCAGCCAGGCGGTACGCATGGTCACCACCTCCAGATCCTCGAAGCCGATACGACCGGCACCGCTGCCGATGAAACCCGTGCCGTCACGCGTGAACTCCAACTGCAGCAGATCGGCGCCCGAAAAGCCGATGCCGATGACCTGCAGACGGCTCGGATCGGCGACCAGGCCGATGAGCCCAGGGTCATCGATGGCCGCGGCGACTGTCGCTGGCAGCACGGCGAGACCGTCACCCGCAGGGGTGGCGGCGATCACCCGCACGCCGCCGGCCTGCGAACGGACGCGATCGTCATCGACGATGAGCGGGTCCGAGATCCAGCCGGCGCCGCTGCCCAGGGTCAGGATCAGCGGCACGCGCAGATGCTGGCAGAGATCGATCAGGGTCGAGGTGCCACTGGCCTGACGACTGATGCGCGGGGCCAGCAGGCCGAGCTCCCACCATGAAGACGGTGCCAGACTGACTTCCCAAGGACTGAGATCGCGGGCGATGGTGGTAGCGGCGGCGATGGGATCAGCGACCCACGGCAGTCCCAGGCAGCCCCAACGGGTACCGCCGCGCCAATGTGTGGACAGGCCACCCATGCGGGCGGCGGCGATCAGTTCGATGCGTTCGGCGTGCAGGATCCATGGCGAGACCGGATGCGGCAGGATCACCACCGGCACCGTGGCCTCCCACCCCCCGCTGCCCAGCATCGCCGCACTGTGCAGGCCATAAGCGACCACCAGCTGCGCCGCACCGCCCGCCCGCCCAGCGAACGCGGCGAGGTCTTGCGCCCGCGGCCAGTTGTCGGGCCCGGCGACCACCACGCGGCTGGCCTCGGCGAGGTCGGGGGGCGTCGCCACCGTGATCGCCACCTCGCGCCCAGGGATCGTCACCGTCCACCTACCCGCACCGGGCGGCATGACGATCTCGAGCACGGCTGCCGGCGGGCGGTTGGCGACCTGCAAAGGCCGCAGGCCCACCTCGGCGGCTACCAAGGTCTGACCGCGCCTGAGGTGCACGTCCGCCGTCGCGAGCGCGCCCGCGATTTCCAGGCCGCAGCGCAACTGACCATCCTCGCCCAGCAGCAGCCACGGCCCGGCGAGGATGGTGGCCGCCGGCGGGGACGCCGGTGTCGCATCTGCCGACGGTTCCGCCGCGAGCATGGACACGGTGGTGGCGAGACACCACAGCACGAGCGTGGAGAGCGGCTTCATGAACTGGACCACAGCACGCCGCATGCCGGCGGCAGCTCATGGTCGCTGTGCAGGAGGATCACCCGCAATCGTCATCGAGCTGGCGCGCATAGCGACCAACGCGGTGCGGGTGATCGGCGCATCGTCGGTCAGTGCGCGTCCTCATCGCTGGTCGAGCCGCGCTCGAACAGCGTGAGATGCTCCGCGATGTCGCCTTCCTCATGCCGGCCAGCGCGCAGGTTGGCGAAGAAGTCGTCGACCACCTGGATGAACTCGGCGCGATCGGCCATGCGGCAGAAGCGGTCACGGAAGCGGCGTACGCCGTGCAGGCCATTGCAGTAGAAGAAGGTGTACTTGCGCATCACGCGCGTGCCGCGTTGTTCGCCGAAGAGTTCGGTGATGAGATCGAAATGGCGCAGCAGCAGCGCGCGCCGCTCATCCAGCGACGGCTGGTAGGTCGGCATGTCGGTGAGCTCGGCGATGAGGTTGCGGAAGAGCCAGGGATCGCCGCAGGCGGCACGTCCGATCTGGTAACCGTCGGCGCCGCCCTCGTCCTTGGCCCGGCGGATGGCCTCGGCGGTCTCCATCGAACCATTGGCGATGACCGGGAACTGCGGGCCGCGCAGACGCGTCATCGCCTGCTTGACCTCGGCCAGCCCGCTGAGATCGACCGCGGTGCCGTGTTTGGATTCACCGGTGCGGGCATGCACGAAGACCGCCTGCGCGCCGTTCTCCACCGCCGCGGTGGCGACCTCGATCATGGTGCGGTTGTTGGCATCGAAGCCGAGGCGCATCTTCACCGTCACCGGTTTGCTGGTCGCCTGGCACATCGCCTTGATGATGCGTCCGACCAGTTCGGGTTCGCGCATGAGCGCGACGCCGCAGCCGGACTGCTTGGCCTTCTTCACCGGGCAGCCGCAATTGAGGTCGATGAGGTCGGCGCCGGCCCGGTCGAGCATCCGTGCGGTCTCGCCGCACAGCTCGGGATCACGGCCATAGACCTGCATCGCCAGGGGCTTCTCCGCCGCCACGTTCTGGGTCAGCGTGCGGAAACGTTCATTGCCGCCGTGCTGGCTGGGGCCGATCGCGGCGACCATCTCGCTCGCCACCAGGCCGCAGCCGCCGACCTCCTTGGCGATCAGGCGGAAGGCGACGTTGGTGAAGCCGGCCATGGGCGCGAGGCAGAGATTGTTCTGCAGCGTCAACGGACCGATGGTCAGGGGATGGATGTAGCGGTTAGGTCCGATGTCCGATGTCCGATGTCCGATGTCCTGCGAGGCGACATCGTCCGTGGCGTTGAGGCGATTCATGGGGCGGGCTTCTTATCCCGGGCGCCGATACC
>JANPIY010000134.1:0-6576 GCA_031425255.1 Planctomycetota bacterium | reverse complement strand
ATCAGTTCGCCGCCATCGTAATCGGCCGGATCGCTCAGAAACAAGGTGGCCGACACGTCGGTACGTACGCGACCCCCTTCATAGGGCCGGACCGCGTTGTCGATGTGATCACCGAAGCCCATCCCGACGCCGTAACGGTTGAAGAGCGGCGGAAAGATGCGCGCCGGGATCACCGCTGCGTTGAACTCGGCATGCTGGTGCAGGGCCTGCAGCACCAGGCGGCCGAGGCGCTGTCCGGCCGGCGACTCCTCGGGCACCTGCTCATTGTTCTTCACCTGCGCGGACTGATGCCCGGCGGTCATCCGGCCATCGCTCCAGGGGGCCGTGGCCAACCCGGCACGGACCTCGGCGAGCTGCTCGGCGTTGAGGACCTTTTCGAGATGAAGCAGCATCGTAAGGCTCCTCGGCGGCGATGACGCGGATGGCGTCTTCCCGCCCGCCCGTGATGGCTGAAAGCGCCGAGACGACGGCCGGACGACTTGAACCTATTGCAAACGGCTGTCATTTGCGTGCGCGGGAAGGTAATGGACCCCGACGAGTGTCAATGCGGCGATGATGGGCTGCATGCGCTCATGACCTCTCGGCCGTGGGAGCGACGGGCCTCCGCTCAAGCGCCATCCAGCGCTCCGGATGCACCAGCGCTGCGAATCCCAGCGGCCGATAGACCTCGTGGGCATCGCGGGTGGCGAGCAGCCAACGTTTCACCAGCACCACATCCGGGTGTTCGACCAGGCGCTGCACCATGGTTCGTCCAATGCCACGCCCCCGGAACGCCTCAGCCACGAACACGTCGAGCACGTAGCCGAAGCGCGTGGTGTCGGTCAGGGCACGGGCCACGCCGACCTGTCGCTCGCCGACGAAGGCACCCAGGACCAAACGGGAGTTGATGAAACCCTGCTCCACCACCTCGCGACTGATGTCCGGGGTCCAATACGTGGTGGTCAACCAACCATGGATCGCCGTGAAATCCAGGTCTGCGTGGCGATCGCTGTAGCGGACCACGGGAGGCGTGTCGGGGGTGACGGCTGACGGGCTCATGGAAAGCCTCCCAATGAGGAGATGGTTTGATGGATCAGCACGAGCGCGGTGTCGATCTCGTCATCGCTGATGGTCAGCGCCGGCATGAAGCGCAGCAGGTGAGGACGTGGCGCATTGATCAGCAGACCGAGGTCGCGTGCCCGCTCGACCAGCGCCGTCGCGTGCGGCCGACCCAGATCGAGCGCCAACAACAATCCACGTCCTCGCACGCAGCCGAGGCCATGCAGACGCGAGCACGCTTCGAGTCCGCTCCGCAGCCGTGCACCGGCGACCTCGACACGTTCGAGAAATCCGGGTGCGAGCACGACGTCCAGCACGGCATTCGCCGCCGCGCACACCAGCGGGTTGCCATTGTAGGTGCCGCCCTGATCGCCTGCGGCGAAACACGATACTGCCTTGGATGCCACCAGGGCGCCGATGGGCACCCCACCACCAAGGCCTTTGCCGAGGGTGATGATGTCCGGCACCACGCCCGCATGTTCGCGGGCCAGGAATCGTCCCGTGCGACCGATGCCGGTCTGGATCTCATCCAGGATCAGCAGGGTGTCAGCCTCCTGCGTCAGCGTACGGACCCCCTGCAGGACTCCGTCGCTGATCGGCACGACACCAGCCTCGCCCTGGATGGGTTCGAGCATGACGGCGACCACGTCACCATGCGCGAGCTCCGCTCGGATCGCGGTGAGATCGTTGACTGGAACCTTGGTGAATCCCGGCATCAGCGGGGCGAAGAGCCGATCCCAGCCGGCCTTTCCCGAGGCGCTCATGGTCGCCAACGTGCGACCGTGGAACGAGTCCACGAGCGTGACGATGCGGTAAGCCCCCTGCCGATGCAGCGTGCCCCATTTGCGCGCGAGCTTGATCGCGCCCTCATTGGCTTCGGCACCGCTGTTGGTGAAGAATACGTGGTCGAGTCCACATGCCGCCGCCAAGCGGGTGGCGAGCTTCAGATGCGGCGCGGTGTGGAAGGCCGGGCTCGCGTTCAGCAACCGCCCCGCCTGCACCGTCAAGGCATCGCGGATCGCCGCCGGCGCATGGCCCAGGCAGTTCACCGCCCAACCCTGGACCAGATCGAGATAACGCCGGCCCTGGTCGTCGAACAACCACGAGCCCGCGCCACGGTCCATGATGAGGGGTGGCCGGGTGGTGATGGGCATGATGGCGTGGTCGTCGAGCGACATCCGCGGGGGGACCATGGACATGGCGACTCCAAAATGGCAGGTGGCGGGAAACGAAAAAACCGCCCGATGTGCATCGGGCGGTTGGTCAGCGGCAGCTCAGACTGCGAACGACAACATCACCCTCGTCGGTTGGCGAGCGGGCGGCGTCGAGCGATGGCGGAGGCGCTGAACACGGTCATGGGCGCAGGAAATAACGGGGTTCGTTCGCAACGCAAGCTGGCCGTGGGATCACCAATCGGTGCGCTCGCAAGTGCCGAATGTTATGAAACGAAGATATTTTGGCCGCAGAGGCGCAGAGGCGCAGAGGCGAAAACCCTGCTTAGCCTTTCATCCGCGTCTCCGCATCTCTGCGGCCGATCCTTCTTCATTGTCTCAACAGCATGGTACTGATGTCAGCTCACATCTCCTGACCCCTACCGCCTCCTCCAGAACCCCACAGCCTTGCCGACGACCGCTCTCCACCATCCCGGCACCCAGGCCATCATGACCGACTACGTCCGCAGAATCCTCGATGCTCGGGTCTACGATGTCGCCGTGCAGACGCCGCTCGATCGCATGACCCGCCTCAGCCAGCGCCTGCAGGGCGAGGTGTGGCTCAAACGGGAGGACCTCCAGCCGATCTTCTCGTTCAAGATCCGCGGCGCCTACAACCGCATCGCGCGGTTGTCAGCGACGACGCGCGCCGCTGGCGTCATCTGCGCCTCGGCTGGCAACCATGCGCAAGGCGTCGCGCTATCGGCGCAACGCCTCGGCATCCAGGCGACCATCGTCATGCCGGTCACCACGCCGCAGATCAAGGTCGACGCGGTCCGCCACCGCGGAGGCCTGGTGGTGCTCCATGGCGATACCTTCGATGAGGCCTTCCAGCATGCGCTGATCCTGGGGCAGGAGCGCGGGCTGACCTTCGTCCATCCCTACGATGACCCCGACGTCATCGCCGGCCAGGGCACCGTCGGCATGGAGATCCTGCACCAGCATCCCGATCCCATCGAGGCGATCTTCGTCCCCATCGGCGGTGGCGGGCTGGCGGCGGGCATCGCCTCCTACGTCAAGTTCCTGCGGCCGGAGACCCGGGTCATCGGCGTCGAGCCGGTCGATGCCGCCTCGATGAAGGCCGCCATCGCCGCCGGTGTGCGGGTGGTGCTGGACCGCGTCGGACTGTTCGCCGACGGCGTGGCGGTGCGGCAGGCCGGAGCCGAGACCTTCCGCTTGTGCCGCGAACTCCTCGACGAGGTGCTGGTCGCCGACACCGATGCGATGTGCGCGGCCATCAAAGACATCTTCGAGGACACCCGCGTCATCGCCGAGCCCGCCGGCGCCCTCGCGCTCGCCGGACTCAAATCCTATGCCGCCCGCCAGCCGCAACGCAGCGGCGCGCTCATCGCCATCAACAGCGGCGCGAACATAAACTTCGATCGCCTGCGCCACGTCGCCGAACGGGCCGAGGTCGGCGAGACCCGCGAGATCCTCTTAGGCGTGACCATTCCCGAGGAGAAGGGCAGCTACCGTCGTTTCGTCCAGCAGCTCGGCGGTGGCACCATCACCGAGTTCAACTACCGCCAGGCCGACGGCGGCGAGGCCCACGTCTTCGTCGGCCTCAAACTCGCCGATGCCACCCGCGACAAGCCGGCGGTGATCGCGCATCTCACCAGCCTCGGCTACGCCGTGCTCGACCTCAGCGCCGACGAGACCGCCAAGAGCCATGTCCGCTACATGGTCGGCGGCCGCGCCCCGACGCTGCTCGACGAGGTCATCCTGCGCTGCGAATTCCCCGAGCGTCCAGGCGCGCTGCTTCAATTCCTCGACGGCGTGGGCTCGGCCTGGAACATCACGCTGTTCCATTACCGCAACCATGGCGCCGACTTCGGCCGCGTGCTGGTCGGTCTGCAGGTGCCCAGGGCGGAGCGCCAGCGTTTCGACGCGCGCCTGCGCGTGCTCGGCTACCACTACGAGGAGCAGACCGACAATCCGGCCTATCGCATGTTCCTCAGCCGCTGAGGGTGGAACGTGTGATGACGGGTGGTCATGCTCCGCCGAGCCCAGCCGACGTGCCCACCGCCGGCCTCAGCCGACGACCGCCTCACGGATGCACGAGCGGCGGAGTGACCGGTTCGCCGTTCTCGCGCACCAGCAGGTGCGTGAAGGTGGCGCGGGGCACCCAGACCCCCAACCACACTTTGATGGAGTAGGTCGAGGGCTCGGCCGGCGGGAGGTAGGTGTAATCGATGCTCAACTGGCCCCCCTCGACCCGGGTGCCGGTCAGCCGCAGCGGATTCTCCAACCCACCTCCCACCGGACCGGGCACCACGCGGGCGATGACGATGAGGAGGTCATCTCTGAAGGCTTGTGGACCGCTCGGCATGGCCCCCAGGGATTGCCCCGCACCGCTGTTAGCCCGGCTTCCTGCTCCTGCACCCACGCCGGAGGGAACCGGTGGTGCGGCCTCATCATCTGACGTCGGGGTGGGCGTGCCGAAATCCGGCAGCGGGTGCCAGATCTCCAACCACTCTGGTTCGCTGGCGGCGATCACGACCAGGACCGGCGCGTGCGTGTCATCCCAGTTGGTGATGAAGCCGGAGCCCACCCTGGCGCCATCGATGACGCGATAGGTGGCTCCCACAGCGACCTCGCCCGATGAGGAGGCTGCCGGCGCGGGCGGCGGTGCCGGCGGTCCCGACGCCGGCAGCGGGGCACGGGTGATGATGACTGTGGTGAGAGCCGCCATCCCGAGGAGGACCAGCACCAACAACACCACCCCGATGGCGCTGCTGCCGCCGACCCCGACGGCGGGTACGACCTCCGCGCTGGCGACTGCACCCGCGGGTGTCGCCCGCGCGGGACCATCCGGGTCCTGGGCAAACGCGATCGCTTGCGCGACGGCCTGGGGGTTCGTCGCCCCTTCCGCCGCCGAGGACATGCCGGCCGTGGCCAGCAGCGTGAGTACGAGCGCGGGAGCGACGCCTCGTTCGGCCAGCGCCTGACGCAGCCGCTCGAGCCCCCTCCCGAGCACGCGTGACAAGGAGCCCGAAGGGATCCCGAGCTTCTCTGCCACCGTCAGATGAGCCTGTCCCTCGAGATGGCACAGCACCAGGGCCGCACGCTCGAGTTCCGGCAGCTGCGCGAGGGCTTCATCCAGGACGCCCAAGGCGTCGGCGAGGTCCGAGCCAGTGGACGGCGCGAGCACGGCTGATTCGCCGTCCTGCGGTAGCGCTGGACCACCATGAGGCCGGCGGCGCACGCTCTGCGCGCAACGCCAGGCCACCGCATGGAGCCACGGCCCTATATCGGGCGTACGCTGCAGATCCGCAGCCTTGCTGGCGAGCACCATCCAGGTCGCCTGCATCGCATCGTCGATATCGATCGCGTTGGTGAGGATGCGCCGGCAGGTGCCGCGCACGAGTGCGGCATGGCGTTCCACCAACGAGGTGAAGGCCGTGTCGCTCCGCCGCAGAGAGAAGGCATCGAGCAATGCGCCATCGTTGGGCAGCGCTTCGATTTCTGCTCGTGGTGGTGGATCAATCATGACGGACTTTTGGCGCGGAGTTGACCACAGATGGCGGCAGCAGCGGCCGCCGCGTCGTCACCTGCCTCGGCCAGCTGAAATGAGCGGCCACGGCCAACCGCCTGCGTACGGGAAGCAGGGTGGTGGGGAAAATCCCGTACGGGCGTGTCGACCTCATGCTGGTGACCCTGGGATGAAAATCCGACGGCTTCATGCTCTGCATGGAAGAGGCGACGCCATCCATCCTGACCGGGAGCTTTACTGGTGGTGATCGCTGACTCCAGGGCGTCAGCCCGACGCCCCGATCGGACCGCTCGACCCAGGCATGCCACCCCCCATAGCCCGGTCGACGAAATCGTAGATGGCATCGAGTTGAGGGCTCATGTCGACGTTGGTGATGGTTCTTTGCGGCAGGGTGATGGTGGTCCACGAACCTCCAAGTCCAACCGGGGGACTCGAGACCGGGACCAGCGAGCCGTTCAGCAGCGCCTCGGTCTGGATGAATGGTTGGCCGGCGTCGATCGACAGCAGCAGGGTGCGTGACGCGGGGTGGAAGTCGTAGGTGGTGACCCTGATGGTGAACTGCTGGCTGCTGGTCTTGGTCGCGGTGAACTCGAGACTCCCGCCGCCGGTGGTGGTCCAGCTGAAGGTACTGCCGATGGGGGCCACGGTGCCGGTTTGCGGCGTATTGCCGCCCCCATTCCCGCCGCTTTCCGTCGCGGGATCGTGCTGGTTGCTGCAGGCCACGCCCAGGATGGCGAGGAACATGCCGAACAAGAGGGTGGGGAACGGGGAGGATGATCGCATGCGGGTGTCTCCTGGAAACCAGGCTTCGCAAGGAAGCCAAGGGGTGGCGGC
>JANPIY010000133.1:0-2191 GCA_031425255.1 Planctomycetota bacterium | reverse complement strand
ATCGTGGGCAATGAGGCCATCCTGCGTGGCGACCTCACGCCCGCGCAGCTGATCGGCTACATGGAGCAGGTGCGCCGCCAGGTGCGCGTGCCCGTGACCACCGCCGAGCCCTGGCACGTCTGGGTGGACCACCCCGAGCTCGGCCATGCCGTCGACGTCATCACCATCCACCTGCTGCCGTATTGGGAAGGTCTGCCGATCGACGCGGCGCTGACCTACATCATGCAGCGCTTCGACCAGGTGCAGGCGCTGTTCCCGGGCAAGCCTGTGGTCATCGGCGAAGTGGGCTGGCCTTCGGCCGGGCGCGACATCGGCGCGGCGCGTGCCACGCGCGTCAACCAGGCCGAATTCCTGCGACGCTTTTTCGTGGAAGCGGAGCGCCGTGGCCTGAACTACTACGTCATGGAAGCCTTCGACCAACCCTGGAAGGTGAGCTTCGAGGGCCGTGCGGCCGGCCATTGGGGCATGTTCGACCTCGACCGTGCGCCGAAGTGGTCCCTGACGGGCACCGTGAGCGAGACGCCGGCCTGGGCCTGGTGGGCCGCGGGCGCGAGCCTCTTCGCCTTCGCCGCCAGCCTGTTCTTCCTGGCGCGTCGCCCGGACATCCGCTGGCAGGGCAAGCTGATGCTGGCCGGGCTGGCGCAGGTTTTCGTCGCCGGCACGACTCTGACCCTGCTGGCGATGAGCGAGACCTATCTCTCGCTCTCGGCCTCGCTGGTGTGGGGCGTGCTGGTGGCGGGCCAGGTGATGCTGCTCGCGCTGCTGCTCTCGGACAGCTTCGAACTGGCCGAGACCATCTTCGGGCGCGTGTGGAAGCGCCGCTGGCCCGCACTGCCGGCCGCGCGTGGCGACCGCCTGCCCAAAGTCTCGATCCACATCCCGATCTGCAACGAGCCGCCCGAGATGGTGCGCCAGACCCTCAATGCACTCGCCGAGCTCGACTACCCGGATTTCGAGGTGCTGGTCATCGACAACAACACGCTGGACCCGGCGCTGTGGGAGCCGGTGGCGCAGCATTGCGCCCGGCTCGGCGCGCGGTTCCGCTTCTTCCACCTGGGCCGCTGGCCGGGCTTCAAGGCCGGCGCGCTGAACTTCGCCCTGCGCCAGACCGCCCCCGATGCCGAAATCATCGGCGTCATCGACAGCGACTACATGGTCAGCACAGCATGGCTGCGCCGCATGGTGCCGCATTTCGCCGACCCGAAGGTGGGCTTCACCCAGAACCCGCAGGACTACCGCGACGGCGCCGACAGCGCCTTCAAGCGGCTGATGTTCTGGGAATACGCCGGCTTCTTCCAGGCCGGCATGGTCACCCGCGCCCAGCGCAACGCCATCATCCAGCACGGCACCATGACGCTGATCCGGCGCGAGGCGCTGCGGCTGGCCGACGCCAAGGGGACCCCATGGGCCGAGTGGTGCATCTGCGAGGACAGCGAGCTCGGCCTGAAGCTGATGCGGCACGGCTGGGAAGCGGTCTACAGCCCCGAGAGCATGGGCCGCGGCGTCATGCCGGACGACTTCGCCGCCTGGCGCAAGCAGCGGCTGCGCTGGGCCTATGGCGCGGTGCAGATCCTCAAGCAGCATTGGCCCGCCATCATCAACCCCTTCCGGCGCGAGCTGACGCTCGGCCAGCGCTGGCATTTCGCCACCGGCTGGGCGCCCTGGTTCGGCGATGCGCTGGGGCTGGTCTTCGTCCTGCTCGGCCTGGTGTGGTCGGCCGGGCTGATCCTGGCGCCGGTGCGGACGGAATTCCCCATCCTGCTCTTCATGGCGCCGAGCCTCGGGCTGTTCCTGTTCAAGCTCGGGCAGATCTGGATGCTCTATGCCGCCCGCGTCCCCTGCGGCTGGCGGGATAGGCTGGGCGCGGCGCTGGCCGGGCTGGCGCTGACGCATACCATCGGCAAGGCGGTCATCCTCGGCCTGTTCACCAAGCGGCTGCCCTTCATCCGCACGCCGAAGCTGGCCGATGCCCCGGCGCTGCTGCGCGGCCTCGGAATGGCCTGGCAGGAGGCGGCGCTGGTCGCGCTGCTCTGGGGTGCCGTGGCCGGCATCACCCTGGTCCATAAGGCGGCAACGGCCGAGGCGGTGCTCTGGACCCTGGTGCTGCTGGTGCAGTCGGTGCCCTATCTCGCCGCGGTCGGCGTCAGCCACGTCGCCGCCTGGCCGGCCCGGCAGCGGGTGACGCGGCCCG
>JANPIY010000132.1:0-4934 GCA_031425255.1 Planctomycetota bacterium | reverse complement strand
CGGCTCGACAGCGATGGCGACGAGATGAAACGTATCCTCGACCGCGGCGGCTATCTCTATTACGTGCAGCCCAACGTCGCCAACTCCTGGCGTGAGGACATCATCCCGGTGCAACCGCCGAACGATCTCCAACGCCTGGTGGTCGGTGTGATCGGGGATGCCCAGCACAACGCGTCGTTCTCCTTCCCGATGAAGCGCTGGCCGTACTACGCGGTGGTGCCGGGGCCGCCGCTGCATGCCACGCACGTCAAGTACACCGGGTGGAGCGCCAGCGCGGCGAACGCGCTGTCGACGCCGGCCGACATCAAGGGCGACCTCGATCACATGCCGGCGCTGTGGCTGGCGACGCACGGCACCTTCTGCTGGCAGATGGCGGCTGATCCGGATCCGAAGCTCAAAGAGCTGTTCGAGGCCTTCTGGGCCTACCTGTGGTGGGGCGGGACCGGCAAGAACATCCCCACCACCTTTCGTGAGGAGGAGGAGCGCAATCCGGTGCCGGCCGTGAAGTACTACACCGCCGATCCCACGGCCTATGCCCAACGCTACGACATCCGCAAAAAACTTGGCCGCTTCATCCGCACCGCCCTCGAATACGCCCAGAGCACCGGTGTGAGCAAGGCCGACATCGACGCGCTCATCACCACCGCCCCGCCGCTGGCCTATCCCTACCGGGACTTCGATCCGGCCATCGCCGGCCGTCGGGTGCTGGCGATCTCCTACCTCTCCAGCGCGCTGATGTGCCTGACGCGGTGGCACAACCTCGAGGCGGTGCGCGAGCCCGGAATCGACGCGCCGAGCCTGAGCGCGGAGGCCGGAGTGCCCCTCGATACGTTCTACGAGATCACGCTTCCGTATGCCGGCTTGCCGCTGATCACCCACGACCACATCACCAACCTGGTGCGCAACGGCCGTTACCTCTATTACCGTTTCTGTGCCGCCAATCCCTACAACTGGGGCGTGCCGCGCGCGATCGAACATGCCAACATGATGGATTATCCACTGCTGGAACTGGACCTCTTCCGCGAACCGGCGGCCGGTGCCATCTGGGGATTGGGCAGCGGCGTGGACCACCCGCAGCGCGGTGGTGCGCAGGCCTATCAGTGGAAGTACCTGGCGCCGACTCCGATCTCCTCGCTGGCGGGTGGCGCCGGGCTCCCGTTCGGTCCGAACATGACCTATCCGGCTAGCGGCCTGCCGGCACCCGACCTCGTCAACAGCGCCGCGGTGGTGTCCGAGAACGGACCGCAGGCGGGAGTGGTCTCGCACTTCACCATCATGAACCAGTTCGTCGCCAGCGAACGCTGCCGCGAACTGGTGTTCTGGGTGGTGGACTGGCAGGCCTACGAGGACTGCGAGACGGCGCCGAGCGCGCCGGTGGACGCCAGCCGCTATCCCAAGGCGGCACCAGGGGGACTGAAGCCGGTGACCGCGGGCCGCGGCTGGACCACCAGCCTGGCCCCGACCAGCGATTTCAACGACCTGATGTGGGGATTCACCGATGGCTGGGGCGACTCCACCGGGCTGGAGCAGACCATGCGCTTCGGCGGCGGATTGCAGCTCCACCGCGCGCTGGTCGGCAGCTATGTGCATGCCTACCGCAATCCGGAAAAGAATCTCATGTTCACCTCGGCGGTGGCCGACCTGCCGACGGGCGCGGATGTGACCAGTCGCAAGATCCGCGACATCGATCGCAGCGCCGACCTCACCAATACCGACGCCCGGCGCCAACTGAACTCGCCACCGGACTACGGCCCGCCCACCGCCGCGGAGACGCCCAAGCCGCCCGAGATCTTCACCGGTTCCTTCGGCGCGGACCGCAACGGCAACGACGTGCTCGACCGTGGACCGGTGCCGCGTTCGGTGCGCCTGCGGGCGATCTCAGTGGCGCGCTACAACTTCTATGACACCCGCCTGCCTGGGCAGATGAAATGAGCCTCAACCGTCCGGAAGGAACCAGAGGGCTGTGGTCGAACCGCAGAAGCCGCAGAAGCCGCAGAGGCCGCAGAGGTGAGCGGACCGGATCGGTTGCCTCCCGTGAGGTTTTTTCTGCGGGAAGCGATCAACGAAGACGGTCCAAGCCACCGACGATGCAGAGGACTTTGCTATCTGCATCCTCAGCTCTGCGCCCTCTGCGCCCTCTGCGGTTGGAACAGTCGTCCCCCAGGAGACTCCCATGAGATCGCACCCGGCCACGGGCTTCACGCTCATCGAACTGATGATCGCGGTCACGCTCGGCATGATGATCGTGATGGTGGCGATGGCCGGCTTCCGGGTCACCGCGCAGGCGATGACCACGGCCCAGCACCTGGCGCGGGTCAATGAGCTCATCGGCATCGGCGTCGTCGCCGCCCTGCACGAGGCCGATCACTGGGACGCGTATGACGATCGCTTCGATGACACTCCCGGCGCCGCCCGGCAGCGCCTGCGCCAGTCGATGGTGATGCCGGCCGCCAATGTCGATGGCATCACGCGCCTGGGGCTGCCCTTCTCACCGTTCACCGGGACTGGCCCGCATCCGGCGTCCTGGCCGGCGACGTCCTACGGCAGCGGTTGGCAGGATGATGAACGGCTGTGGGCGATCTCCGCCGACAACGAGCTGACCTGGTGGACGGCGCACAAGGCGGAGACCCAGGAGTCCGACGCGCGTTTCGGTCACTATTCGATCTTCGGAGTGAGCAGGCTGCCCGGTCGCGAGGAGGTGGTCATCGATCCGACCGCCGACCAGGGTGTCCTCGGCGGCTGGATGCCGCGCAATGGCGGCAGCCTGTACGGCACCATCCCCATGGGCCAGCAACGGCTCCCCGCACTGCCCGGCAGCGGAGGAGCTCAGCTGCGGAACGCCCGCCACGCCAACCCCGGGTGGTTGTTCAACCAGCTGCGTGGACTGTCGAACTCCCTCGGCTGGTACGGCATGTTCGATTACCTGCCGGCCAACTCCATCATCTGCTACACCATGGAGCGCAGCGGCCGCGGCAACCGCGGCGGCGCCAGCACGCACATGTCGGACTACGGCAACCGCTACATCAACAGTCCGGCCGATGTGACCGACACCGGCGGCCGTCCGATCTTCATGGTCAAGACCTTCTCAAAGAAGGACGCCGGCTGGCAGTTCCCCGACAAGCCCTATTTCGTGCTGCAATCGTACAGTCCCAACTGGGCACCCCACGGCATCGACTTCCTCACCTCGTACTCGGCCTACGGCTTGATCCCGCCCAATGGCAATCAGCTCGAGAACGCCCCAGGGGGGACGCCGATCCCGCTCGCGGAGCTGTGTTTCTACAACCGCAGCGTCACCCGCATGGAGAGCCATGACATCCCGATCGGTGACTGGGGTGCGAACATCAGCAACGACATCCTCGAACCGCGTTATCCCGATGCGCAGGAGATCGCGGGAACGATGGTCTACGACACCTTCGTCAACCGCACCGGCGCCACCACGAAACTGCTGGAGCAGAAACCGGACTTCTGGCCCGAGGTCTCGGTGTCGGTATCGCGTTACCTGCGGCTGTGCCGATTCTCCGGGCAGTTCCGCGTCTCCTGGACGGATCCGCTGACCGGGCGCAAGGCGGATCTGCGCTTCACCGCCATGGGCACGACACTGCGCGGGGCGCGGCGCATGCGCGGATTGGATGGAGTCGTGTCACCATGATGTTGAAGAATATTCGCTGCGCGAACCCCCGCCAAGGCACCATCCTCATCATCGTCGCCGGCATCTCGGCCCTGCTCGCCAGCCTGTCGATCACCTTCCTGTTGCGCATCCGCGAAGGCGCCCAGGCCTCGGAGCTGGTCTCGCAGGAGACCCAGGCGCGCATCATGCTGCACGCTGCCTGCGCCTACGTCCTGGAATGCTCGCGCATCGGCTACGGTCCCAGCCGTGTCAACGCCGCGCGGCCCGCTGGTGCGGCCGCTGCCGGCTTCATCACCACCCTCAGCGGCGCGCTGGCTCACCGCGAGGCCTTCGGCTGGATCGATGTGCGGGAGTCCGACGGCGTCGGCTTCGACCGTCCGGACCTGCCCGGCCCGCGCGATCAGCGTGGCGATTTGATGGTCACCACCGAACGGACCTGGCCGAATGTCGGCGGCGTGGTGATCTGCCCGATGCACCGCTGGCGGCGCCCACCGTATGCGATCGCGCCGCTGGTGGCGGCCAATCCCATCCTGACGGCGGACGACCAGCGCGGGAATCCGCGTTGGGGCCTGCCGCTGCTCAGCAATCCCGATCCCATGCCGGCGGTTGCGAATGGCTGGCCGGCGGCGATCGACCAGGGCGCCTGGGCCGATCACGTCGCCGGCGATCCCGAGCCGGTGACGGGCTCGAGCAACCGTTCCTGGTTCCGCGTCCATCGTCTCAGCGCGGCGACCTTCATCGTCACCTGCGGTGCCGGCGGCACCCAGGGGTTCAAGACCTGGCAGGAGGTCCTGGACCATGAGCGCAATCCCATCCCAGGCGCCCCTGGGGGCCGCGAGCTGTTCAACGGCGATCCCGCGCTGTTCGAAAACCTCCGCACCGGCGAATTGCGCACCTGGTACGAGGTCCGCTGGTCGGCCGCGGTACGTCCGCTCGATTTCCGCTACGAGGAGGCGATGTGGTGGGGCACCTGGCTGCAGAACGCCTTCGCCTACCGCGTCTACCCGGTGAACGGCTCGCAGTACACCGGCTGGGGCCGCTCGAACCGCTACAATCCCAATCCCATGGGCACGCTCAGCTACGTGCAGCGATTGGAAGCACGCGGCGATGGGCCGGTGCGTTCCCCAGGGAACGAGCAGATACCCTGGTAGGAGGCCGGGTGGAACAGCCGGAGAGATATTCACCACAGAGTTCACAGAGCGCACAGAGCGGAGCCAAGGCGTGCTCGGTGGGCGCAGTGTACTCAGTGGGGTAAATTTAGTGGTGGGGTGTCGGTTGGCGGTAAGCCCACATGCGGGGCGTAAGG
>JANPIY010000131.1:0-2950 GCA_031425255.1 Planctomycetota bacterium | reverse complement strand
GCTCACGCGTTCACCCGCGGCGTGCCGCAGTGCCGCGCTCATGACCATGGTCTCGAAGATGCCGGAGCGGCCGTGGAAGCCGGTGCCGTTGCAGGCCCGACAGCCGACGGGTCCATACAACGGACCCTCGAAGCCGGGCAGCTCATGCAGGGCAGCGACGCGCGCGTCGCCCGCCAGGTCGTGTTTGCAGCGGACGCAGAGCAGACGCACCAGACGCTGGGCCACCACCAGCTCCAGCGTCGACGCCACCAGGTACGGTTCGATGCCCATGTCGACCAGGCGGGCGATGGCGCCTGGGGCGTCGTTGGTATGCAGGGTCGACAACACCAGGTGACCGGTCAGCGAGGCCTGCACCGCGATCTCGGCGGTTTCACGGTCGCGGATCTCGCCGATCAGCACCACGTCGGGATCGTGGCGCAGGATCGCACGCAGGCCCTTGGCGAAGGTCAGCCCGGTGCGGGTGTCGACCTGGATCTGGTTGATGCCATCGAGGTGGTATTCGACAGGGTCCTCGATGGTGACGATCTTGAGGTCGGGGGTGTTGATGCGCGACAGGCCGGCATACAGCGAGGTGGTCTTGCCGCTGCCGGTGGGACCGGTGACCAGCACGATGCCGTGCGGCAGGTCGAGAGCGCGCTGGAAGAGTGCGAGGTGGTTGCCCGCCATGCCGGTGCCCGCGAGGCCGACCAGGGCGGCGGAGCGGTCGAGCAGGCGGAGTACCACCGCCTCGCCGTGCAGCATCGGGATGATGCTGACGCGCACGTCGACCTCGCGGCCGCCCAGGCGCAGCTTGATGCGGCCGTCCTGCGGCAGGCGTTTTTCCGCGATGTCGAGCGAGGCGAGGATCTTCAGGCGCGAGACGATGGCCGCCTGCAAGCGGCGGACCTCGGCCGGCAGCTTGGCTTCCACCAGCACGCCATCGACGCGGTAGCGCACCGCGAAGCGGCCTTCGAAGGGTTCGAAGTGGACGTCGGTGGCGCGGCGTTCGAGGGCCTCCTGCAGCACCTGGTTGACCAGGCGGATGATGCTGGCGTCCTCCGCCGCATCGGCGAGGTCGACCTCGGTGCTGGCCTCCTCGCCCTTGCCCTCGACTAGGCTCTGCACGGTGTCGGCGCCCACCCCCAGGTGCTCGCGGAGCGCATCGTGCAGCAGTCGGCGCGGCGCGACCACGACCTCCGGCAGCATGCCACCACACGCGACGCGCACCGCATCGAGCGCCGCCGCGTCGAGCGGATCGGCCACCGCTACCGCCACCACCTCGGGATCATCGCCGCCGGCACTGGTCAGCGGCAGCGCACGCGCCGCCGCCCACACCCGCAGCGGTACCCGCTTCAACCAGGCCGGCGCCGGGGTCAGCTCAGCCGGGGTGGTCGCCAGGCGCAGGCCGAGCACCTGTCCCAGAGCCTTGGCCACCGCCACGTCATCGCCGACGTCGAGCAACGCTTCCGCCATCGGCGTGCCGCCATGGACGCGATCATCCACCACCATCCGGCTGGCCGGATCGAGGGCGAGTTCATCGCAGAGGCGGGTGAGCAGCGTGGACATGCGGAGCGACCTGGGAGGAGGAGGAGGGGCCTAGAAGAGTACCTCCCGGCCCAGGTGACGCTGGTACCTGAAGGGGCAGACCGGCAGCGGGCGCGTGATCCGCAGCGCGGTCGAGCGTCCGGATCAGCCTCCTCGCCCGTCGGGTACAGAGCTCACGCCGCGAGGTGGATGGCGGAGGCGCGTCTGCTCAGTCGAGCGTGCCGCGCTCCACCAGGATGGCTTCCTGCTGCGGAGTCAGCACCGCCCGCAGGTCGGCCTGGGCTTTTTCCATCACCGCGCCGAAGGCCTCGCGGGCCTTACGCAGACGCGCGACCGCACCGCCCAGTTCGGTGGCGTTGGCCTGCTTGTCATCGATCAGCGCTTTGAGCGCCTTGGCCGATTCCTGGATGTCCTTCACCGCCGGTTCGAGTTGGGTGTCGCCGAGCAGGATCTGCGGATTGAAGGCGGCGTTGCCGCGACGGTTGCCGCCGCCGAAGCCACCCATGCCCTGGGCACGACCGTTGTTGTCGATCAGGCCCTTTTGCGAGCGCAGGTTCTCCACCCGCACCAGCAGCGGCTTGATGGCGTCGAACTCCTCCTGCGTCATGGTCAGCTGCTTGTTCAGTTCGGCATGCTGCTGCACCTGGTTCTCGGCGATGCGCTGACGGATGCGCGGGGCTTCCGCCTCCATGCGCTTGGCCATCACCGCGCGGATCTTCTCCTGGCCTTCGGGCGAGTTGGGGTCGACCCCCTCCAGCTCGGGATTCTCGGCGATCATCCGGCGCATGAAGCCTTCACGACCACGGTTGTTGCCCTCGCCTTCGGCCGCCGGCTTGGGCTGGTCGCCCGCCGGCTTGTCGCCCTCGGCAGCGGAGATGGTGGATGAGAAGGTGGGCAGCAGCAGCAACGTCGCGGCGATCAGCGTGAGGAACGTGTTCATGACCGGTCTCCAGAGGTGGGGTGAGACGCGGTCGCTGGGGCACCTGCCCAGGCACGGTCGGCTCACATCCTGTCTATACCCCTTCACCATCTGGGATCTGCACTCGGGGGCGTCAGGTGGTTGTCAGACCCCCCAGGAGCGTCCGGGGGTCTGAGCTCCGATCGGGCGTCCGGCGTCCTTCATACCAAGCGTCGCTCCGGGTCGCTGAGAGCGTGGTGTAACAAAACACCCACCGGAACCGGTGGGTGAGCGATGAGCGGTGGTGGACGCGTTCGCCAGCACGAGGTAGTCAGGGGCGAGACCCCGGACGCTCAGTGGTGATGGTGACCGCCCGGACCATGTGCATGTCCGTGCGACAGTTCTTCGGTGGTCGCCGCGCGCACCTCGACGACTTCGACGTCGAAGGTCAGGCTCTTGCCGGCCAAGGGGTGGTTGCCGCTGACGAAGGCCTGGTCCTTCTCGACCTGGTGGACGACGAAGGTGACC
>JANPIY010000130.1:0-12654 GCA_031425255.1 Planctomycetota bacterium | reverse complement strand
CGACCAGGCGATAGATCGTCACCGGGCGTTCCTGGCCGATGCGGTGGGCGCGGTCGGCAGCCTGGCGCTCGACCGCGGGATTCCACCACGGATCGAGCAGCACCACGGTATCGGCGGCGGTCAGGGTCAAGCCGGTGCCGCCGGCCTTGAGGCTGAGCAGGAAGACCGGCGCCTCACCGGCCTGGAAACGCCGTACCAGTTCGGCGCGATCACGGCTGCGACCGTCGAGGCGCAGGCTGGTGATGCCGGCCGGTGCCAGCACCTGCTCGGCGACCAGGTCGAGCAGCGAGGTGAACTGCGAGAACACCAGGACCTGGCGCTTCTCCTCCACCAGCGTCGCCAGCAGTTCGCCAAGCGCGTCCAGCTTGGCCGATTCGGTGAGCGTGCCGGCGAGTTTGGCCGGCAGCAGACGCGGATCGCAGCAGACCTGACGCAGTCGCAGCAAGGCCTCGAGCACGGTCAAGCCGCTGCGCGCCAGACCGCGTTCGGCTACCGCCTCGCGCACGCGGTCATCCATGGCCAGACGGATGGCCTCGTACAGCCGCCGCTGCGCGGGCCCGAGATCGATGGGCAGATCGATGTCGGTCCGTGGCGGCAGATCGGCTGCCACCGCCGCCTTGGTGCGACGCAGCAGGAACGGCGCGGTGCGCCGGCGCAGCAGCTCGGCGCGCTCGCGATCGCCACCGTCCTCGATCGGCGAGCGGAAGGTGCGGGCGAAGGCGGTGCCGCCACCCAGGATGCCGGGCGCCGCCCAGTTGAGCAGGGCATGCAGTTCGCCGAGATGGTTCTCCACCGGCGTGCCGGTCAGGCACAGGCGCTGATGCGCGTTCAGGCGGCGCATGGCGGCGTTGATGGCGGTGCCGGTGTTCTTGAAGGCCTGCGCCTCGTCGGCGATCGCGATCTGCCAGGAGGCGCTGGCGAAGGCCTCGATGTCGCGCGCCAGGGTCGCATAGCTGGTGATGACCACGCCGCGCTCCAGGCCGCTGACGCGCTGGCGCCCGGCCCCGTGCATGACGGCGACCGGAAGCCCGGGCGCGAACTTGGCCAGTTCATCGCGCCACACCCCGACCACGCTGGCCGGGCACAGCACCAGGCTGGCGCGCTCGCAGCCGGGCGCGCCGTGTTCGCTCAGCAGGTGGGCGATGGCCTGCACGGTTTTGCCCAGGCCCATGTCGTCGGCGAGGATGCCGCCGATGCCGAGCTGGCGCAGGCGCCGCATCCACGCCAGGCCCTGGAGCTGATAGGGGCGCAGGGTGGCGGTCAGCCCAGGCGGCAGCGGCACCGGGGGCGGCTGCAGGCAGCTCGCCAGGCGCTCGGCCAGGCCGCGCAGCTTCTCCGCGCCGATCCAGCGCGGCGACAGCCGGTCGAAGGCGTCGAGCAGATCGCCGCGCATGGGATCGATGCGCCAGCCGCCGCCTGGGCCGGCGGGGGCGTCGAACAGCTCGACCAGCTTGCCATGCAGATCGGCGAGCAGGTCGAGCGGCACGCGCACCACCGCGTGGTCGCCGCAGGTGGCGAGCACGGCGGGCGGCTCGCCGCCGGCGCGCGGCAGCTTCTGCCATTCCAGCGGCCCGCCGCGCAGCAGCGGGGTCAGCAGCGGCACCAGGTCGATGCGTTGCCCGTCGAGGTCGATGCCGAGGTGCAGTTCGAACCAGCCGCCGTCCTGGTGGTCCTCGACTCGCGCCGACACCTGCGTGAGGTCGTGGACCGCCACCTCGGGCACGTCCGCACCGCGGATCTCCCACCCGCTGCCGGCGAGCGCAGCGAGGGTCGAGGGCGGGATCACCGGATTGGGCGGGGCATCACGTTTGCCGATGCCGCGCACGGTGCGCTGGCGCACGCTCGGCAGATGCGGGGTGCCGATGCGCGTGAGTTCGATCGGCGGCCATACCGCCAGCCCCAGGCGTTCGAGCTCCGCCAGGCGGGCCTGCTCCACCGCCACGTTGCGCACCAGCACCGTGCCGTCGGCGCGTTTCAGCAGCGACGGGCCGCCTTCACCGACCTCGTCCTCGCCGTAACGGAAGCCGGCGGTCACCACCTCGGCCTCGAGGCGGTTGGTGCCCGGCCGGTCGCGGGCCCAGAACGCCAGCGTGCTGCGCGCGCGGTGCAGCCAGGGCACCGGGACGATGGTCTCCGGCGCCAAGGGTGGCGACGGGATGCCGGCGGGCAGCGAGGAGATGCTCGCCGCCGCCATCACCGGTTCGAGCCACGGCATGGTCGCGAGACGGCCGAGCCACTCCGGATCGAGCGTACTGGTGAGCGGACCGACGTCTGAGGCGCTGCGGAACCATGGCGGCGTGGTGGGCAGGACCTCGATCGGCCGACCTTCGTCGTCGACCACGCTCAGGCGCACCTTGCCGCCTTGCTGCTGCCATGCCGGCACGCCGTGACGGGCCGGCAGGACCTGGGCGAAGGTGCCGCCGACCTCGTTCCACACCGCGCGACCGGTGGCGACCACGCGCTGCAGCAGGTCGGCACTCCACAAGCCGTCCTTCTGCCACACCGACATCAGACGGCTCTCACCGTTGATCGCCGCCAGCAGCGCGCGGTCACGAGGATCGATGCCGGCTGGTGGGCGCATCAGGAAGCTGGTGATCGAATGGAAGCGTTTACCGATGCCGGGGCGGCCGTTCTTCAACGTCCGGCTCAGCACCACATCCACCTCGATGCCGCTCCCAGGCGTGGCGGTGAGCACGAACAGCAGACGCTGATCGGGGTTCCTGGTGTGCTCGACATGGAAACTGGTCAGGCGGTTCAGCCATTGCTGCTGCTCATGCGTGCCGAGCCACGGCCGCGTCAGCAGATGGGCGAAGGGATCGCTCGCTGCCACCGCCTGGACGCCGACCACTGCGCGGTTCGCGACGGGTGGACGCAGCCGCAGCTCGACGCCTTCACCCCGCGCCCACACCACCAACGCCGCCACCACGTGTTTGCAATCGCCGCCGAGCGGACAGGAGCAGTGGTTGACGAGCCCATCGATGGCGATGCCCTCGGGCCCGTGGTTGAGCCCCTGCATGGCCACGGTCAGGTCGTAATCCTCGCTGCCGGTGACCACCGCGCGCAGACGGCCATCGCGCAGCAGCACCTGCGCCACCTGGTCGTTCTCGGCATAGGCCTCGCCGCGCACGAGGGTGTCGCGGTCGAAGACCTCCTGCATGACGTGATCCAGGAGCGGCATGGTCGCGGCACGATAGAGGGGCAGGGGGTGGGGCAAGGGCACTGACAGCGAGCCCTCACGCGGATGCGTGCCGTGGCGTCGGAGCGTCGTGGCGGTGCGCTCCCGTCTCCCTCCGCCCTGCGGTCGCGGGGGTTCGCCGATGGCGGGTGGCGGTGCCTTCCACTAGCGTCCAGCGATGCGCGTGCTGCACCTGATTGCGCGACTCAATGATGGCGGGCCGGCGCGGGTCATCGCCGCGCTCGCACGCACCCTGCCGGCGCACGGCATCAGCGTGGAGATCGCCGCCGGTGCCTGCACCCCGGATGAAGGCGACCTCGCTCCCCAGTTGCGGGCCGAGGGGCTGGAGGTCATCGACCTGCCGGAGCTCGGACGGGAACCCGCGCTGCTGCGTGATCTGCGCGCCCTGCGGCGGGTGATCCGTCTCATCCGCGCGCGTCGGCCGGCGCTGGTGCACACCCACACCGCCAAGGCCGGTGCCCTTGGGCGCCTCGCCTGCCGCTGGTTGGGGGTGCCGTGCCTGCACACCTATCACGGGCACGTGCTCGACGGCTATTTCAGCGCGCCGGTGAACCTCGCGCTGCACACCGCCGAACGCCTGCTCGCCGGCGATTGCCACCACCAGGCCGTGACCCCGACGCAGGGACACGAGCTCAAACGCATCCATGCCATCGGCCGGCGCCACCGCTGGCATGTGCTGCCGGTGCCGGTCGCCGCGGTCGTCGCCGGTGCCGCCGCGTGGCAGCGCCGCCTGCTCCCTGGGGTGCCGGTGATCGGCTTCCTCGGTCGGCTCGCCGCGGTGAAGGATGTCGAGCTGTGGCTGGCGGCCCTCGCCGTGCTGCACCGGCAGCGACCGCTGCAAGGCCTGGTGTGTGGCGACGGACAGCAGCGTGCGCGTCTGGAGGCGCTGGCGCACCAGCTCGGCCTGCCGGTGGTGTTCACCGGCACCGTGCCGGCGGGAGAGGCCTTGGCGGTGATGGACATCCTCATGCTGAGCAGTCGCAACGAAGGCCTGCCGCTGGTCGCCGTCGAGGCCGCCGGGCTCCACGTTCCGGTGGTGGCGCCGGCGGTGGGCGGCCTGGCCGATCTGATCCGCTGGGGCATGGTCGAGGGCGCCGAACGCACCCCCGACGGACTCGCGGCGGCGTGCGCCCGGCTGCTGGGCGACGATGCGGCACGCGCGCGGCGCTGCGAGCGCGCCGCGGGAATCGCCCGGCATCTGGCGCCCGAGCGGCTGGCGGGAGCCTATGCGCGGCTCTATCGGGAGATCAGCGCCGAGCGACGTCCTGGGGTACCATCGTGGTGATGCCGCTGCCGCCCGTCCTGATCCTGGTGTGCTGTCTGCTGACGGCGGCGGCATCTGCCGCGGCGGCCGAGGTTGAGCTGGTGCAGCTCACCGCGGCGCCGGCCGCCGACGACCTGGTCACCTGGGAGCTTCGCGGCGTGCCGCCGGCCTGGCTGGTCACGGACGTCGAACAGACCCCGCTGCTGACCGTGACCTCGCCGAGCGGCCGGGCGTGGAAACGCCGCGCCTTCCTCGACCGTGCCCATGCCGTGCCGGTGGGTGACGGTCCGCCCCAGCCGAGCGGTGACGCGGTGCTGCGCTTCCGCCACACCGCGCGCGTCGCCGGCGCCCACCCCTGGGTGCTGCACGGTGCGGACGGCAGCGATCTCGCGCGCGGCACCTTGACCGTCGCCGCACCACGCGGCAAACGTCCGGTCGGCATGCTGCAGGTCAGCCCCGACAATCCGCGGCTGCTGTCGTTCCGCGACGGCACCATCTTCCTGCCCATCGGACCGAACCTGTGCTGGTCGGTGGCGCCGGACCAGCTCGGCAAGTTCGCCCGCAGCTTCGCCAACCTGGCGAAGGAGGGCGGCACCCATGTGCGGGTGTGGTGCGCGAGCTGGTGTGGCCAGATCGAAGGCGATCAGCCGGACGCCTACCGGCTGGAACAGGCCTGGCTGCTCGATGGCATCCTGGCCCTGGCCCGCGAACACGGCCTGCTGGTGACGGTGGTGCTCGACAACCACCACGACATGGGACTGGGCAAGTTCTTCCCCTACGGCGCGAGCTATCCCGAGCGGGTGCGCAACTTCCTCACCACTCCGTCCGAGCAATACCGCCGGCGTCTGCGCTACGTGCTCGCGCGCTGGGGCGCCGACGACACCATCGCCGCCTGGGAGCTGTTCAACGAGATCGATCTGGCGCAGCCGGTGCGCGAGGCCGCCTTGCGCTGGGTCGGGGCCGCGGCGCAGGTGTTCGATGCCCTCGATGCCGACAACCGCCTGGTCACGGTCAGCTGGGCGGGCGATGACTGGGAGGCGGCGGCCAAGCTGCCCGGCATCGATGTCGGCCAGGTGCATAGCTACGTGGTCGAATGGAGCGACAAGATCGGTCTGCGCAAAGCCGCCACCCGCGATGGTGTCGGCATGCTGTTGAGCGCCGCCGAGCGGGCCAGCACGCTGGGCAAACCGTTCTGCTTCAGCGAGCTCGGCTACCAGGGCAGCAACGAGGACAACCGCGGCAACACCCTCGACACCCATGGCCTGCTGCTGCGCCAGCAGGCCTGGGCCGGCTTCATGCTGGGCGGTTACGGCAGCGGCATGGGCTGGTGGTGGGACGTCTACATCGAACCGCGCAATCTGTGGTCGACCTATCGCGGCCTGGCGCGCATCCTGCCGCGGATCGACTGGCGCGACCGCGAGCTGGCGCCGCTGACCCCCAGCCGGGCCCCGGTGCTGCGCATCATCGGTTGGCAGAGCCCGACCCAGGCCCTGGTGTGGCCGCAGATCCGCAACGACACCTGGCACGCCCATCTGGTCGACGGCAAGGGCCGCCCACAGCTCACCCGCGACATCACCGGCCGCATGGCGGGCATGAAAGCGGGAGTGGTCTACCGCCTGCACTATCTCGACATGCTCAGCGGCGAGGAGCGTTCGCGGCGCGAGGTCACGGCCGGGGCCGACGGTGCGCTCGAGCTCGCCCTGCCGCCGCCCAACCTCGACGTGGTTGTATGGGTGGAGGTCGCCAAGTAGGACAGTGCGTGGAGTGCGCCCATGCCTGCAATCGTTTCGTCGCTCACCTCGGCCGTCGTAGCCGATGACGAGATCCTCAATCGCGAGCTGCTGGCGGAGATCCTGCCGCGTTTCGGCATCAGCGTGCGCACGGCCAAGGATGGCGTCCACGCGCTCAAGGCGCTCGAGGCCGAACCCGCGGACCTGCTGATCAGCGACATCCGCATGCCGGGCATGGGCGGCCTCAAGCTGCTGCTCAAGGCCAAGGAGAAGTGGCCGGAGATGCCGGTGGTGATGATGACCGCCTTCGCGTCGGTCGAGAGCGCGGTCGAATCGATGCGCCAGGGCGCCTACGACTACCTGATGAAACCCTTCGGGGTCGAGCAGGTCGAGGCTCTGCTGCTGCGCCTGAATGAACGCCAGAGCCTGGTGCGCGAGGTCAAGGTCCTGCGCACGCTGGAGAAGGATGGACGCGATCGCCACCAGGCGCGCAGCCTGCTCGGCACCAGCCCGGCGATGGCAATGGTCCTGGCGACCATCGCGCGCGCGGCGAAGTCCTCAGCCACCGTGCTGGTGCAAGGCGAGAGCGGCACCGGCAAGGAACTGGTCGCGCGCGCCCTGCACGAGCAGTCGTCGCGCGCCAACGGCCCCTTCGTCAAGGTCAACTGCGCGGCGTTGACCGAGACCCTGCTGACCAGCGAACTGTTCGGCCACGAGAAGGGGTCCTTCACCGGGGCCACCGACCTGCATCAAGGCCGTTTCGAACTGGCGGACGGCGGCACGCTGTTCCTCGACGAGATCAGCGAGATCAGCGCCGATCTCCAGGCCAAGATGCTGCGGGTGCTGGAGGAACGCGAATTCGAACGCGTCGGCGGCTCGAAGCCGATCCGCATCGACGTGCGCATCATCGCCACCACCAACCGCGACCTCATCGGCGAGGTCAGGCGCGGGCGTTTCCGCGAGGACCTCTATTACCGGCTCAACGTCATCCCGGTGATCCTGCCGGCGCTGCGTGAACGCGTCGATGACCTCCCCGGCATCATCCGCCATTACCTCGCGGTCTTCGGCAAGGAGATGGGCGTGAAGCCCGACCTTGGCGCGGATGGCCTCGCCGTGCTGACCAGCTACCGATGGCCCGGCAATGTCCGCGAGCTGGTCAACATCGTCGAACGCCTGGTGGTGCTCAATGGTGGCGAGGCGCTGGATGCGGCGGCGGTGCGGCGCTGCCTGCCGGAGCTCGCGTCCGGCGTCCGGGTTCCAGAGCCCGGGCTCGTGGCGACGGCGACCAGCGTGGTGGATGTCACCTCGACCCTGGATGAGGTCGAGCGCCGGCATGTGCTGGCGGTGCTGGCGCGGCACGATGGCAACAAGCAGGCGGCGGCGGATGCGCTCGGAATCTCCCGGCGTTCGCTGTTCGATCGCCTGGCGCGCTGGCGCGGAGATTCCAGCGCCGACCCTGACAATAACGCGGATTGAGACTGGCGTTCGCCGTCGAGGGAGCATCCTCTCACGGCACCGCGTCCAGGAGGCACCGTGTCCACCGCTGCTGCCATCACTCCATCCCCTGCCGTACCGGCCGTACCTGTAGCCCATCCCACCGTTCCACGGCGCCACGGGCTCTCGCGCGAGGAGTTCACCCGCGACTTCCTCAACCCCCGCAAGCCGGTGGTGATGGTCGACGTGGTCAGCCCGTGGGCGGCGCTGACGCGGTGGACGCCGGAGAGCCTGCGCGAGCGCTTTCCCGATCGCCAAGTGGTGATCAAGGGCGTCACGTATCGCTTCAAGGATTTCATCGACCAGCTGCTGCGCGCCGATCCGGCCAATCCCGCACCCTACCTCAATCAGGAGGTCATCAGCCGGAGCTTCCCCGAGCTGGTGGCCGACCTGCAGCCGATGCCGTGGTGTTTCCGCACCTGGCTGCCGACGGATGTCATCAAGCACGAGGTCAATCTCGGCGCCGAGCTGGAATTGTTCATCGGCGCCAAGGGCGGCGGCCTGCACCTGCTCCACTACGACTACCTGCACCTCCACGCCTTCAGCGTGCAGATCTATGGCCGTAAACGTTTCTACCTCTATCCGCCGGAACAGACGCCGTACGTCTACGCCCAGGGCAACTGTTCAAAGGTCGACAATGTGCTCACGCCGGACCTGGCGCGTTTCCCACTCTTCGCCAAGGCCGTGCCGCTGGTGCTCGACCTCGCGCCGGGGGAGGTGCTCTTCCTGCCGTGCGGCTGGTGGCACGACACCCGCCTGCTGAGCGATTCCATCTCGATGTCGATCAACACCGCGTGCGCCTCCAACTGGGCCGACGTGCGTCGCGACATCTGCGCGCACAGCTCGCGCAAGTGGCGCCCGCTGGTCTGGCTGTGGCTGCTCGTCCAGGGCTGGGTGCGCCGGTTGCAGGGCCGCTGAGGTCGCTGGTGGCAGGTCGTCAGGACGGTCGCGAGGCGGATGGACCCGGGGTCCACTTGCTCAGCGTGGAACGGGCGCAAAGTACCGCCCACTTCCCCGAAAGACGCCCATGAACCGCCCCACCCGTCCCGTCGCCATCCTCACCGCCCTGCTCCTGGGTTGGGGCATGTGGTCCTGCACCGATGGCGTCCAGCGTTACGCCGACAAGGTGAACCTCTATTCCGCCGACGACGAGAACAAGATGGGCGTCGACGCCTATCAGCAGGTGCTCGCGGAAGAAAAACGCAGCACCGACAAGGAAGCCGTCGCCATGGTCGAGCGGGTGGGCAAACGCCTCGCCGCGGTGGTTCCTGGGGGCGATCAGTACGCCTGGGAATTCACCCTGCTGGAGAGCGACACCATCAACGCCTTCTGTCTGCCTGGGGGCAAGGTGGCGATCTACACCGGCATCCTGGCCTATTGCCAGAACGAGGCGGCGCTGGCCGCGGTGATGGGCCACGAGATCGCCCACGCGGTGGCGCGGCACGGCGGCAAGCGCATGAGCCAGAGCGTGATCATCGGCGGCGCGACCGCGACCTTGGGCGAACTGATCAAGTCGAAGGGATACAGCGACACCAGCACCAACCTCGCGCTCGCCGCCGCCGGTGGTTTGACGCAGGTCGGCGTGGTGCTGCCCTTCAGCCGCGGCCATGAACTGGAAGCGGATGCGATGGGTTTGGAGTACATGTCGAAGGCCGGTTACGATCCCGAAGAGGCCGCGCGTTTCTGGACCCGCTTCGCCGCCCTCGGCAGCGGCGGCCCGGCCTTCATGAGCACCCACCCGCCGTCGGAGGACCGCGCCAAGAAGCTCGGCGAGCAGATGGGCCCGGCCAAACAATGGTATGCCGGCGCGGCGCAGAAATCGGGTCTCGGCGCGCAGGTGCCGGCGAAATACCTCCAGCCGAAGCCGGCGGCGGCTGCACCCGCCAAGTGAGGTATTCGCTCTCGCGGTCACCGCGCCTGGAGTCGTGAGCGCAACTTCCGCGGACTGACGCCGGCGACGCGTTTGACGAAGCGCGAGAACGCGAAGACATCGGGGAATTCCAGCAGCTCGGCGATCTCGCCCACCGCGTGGTCGGTTTCCGCCAGGAGGCGTGCGGCGGCCTCCTGACGCGCTTGGTCGAGGAAGGACTTGAGCGTCATCGCCGCCTGCGCGCGAAACACCGCTGAGGCATGACTGGTCGAGTACCCCAGGGCGCGCGACACCGCGGCCACGCTCCAGCGGCGGTTCTCACCGTGCTCGACCAGCGCGCGCACCTGTTCGACCAGCGACAGCGGTTCCTCGTGCGCGGGACGGGGAGCGGCGGCGAGGGCGATCACCGCCTCCAGCAGATGGCAGGCCGCATGCTGGCGTGCCCGCTCGACGCGTTCATGGTCGACCACCGCCACCAGCGCGTCGCGCAGCGTCGGCCAGCAGTCCAGGTCGGACAAGGCGATCACCGTTGCCGCGGGGACCACCCCATCGACCCGGACCTTGAGCGAGATGTGCCGGCTGCGGCGGTCATAGACGAAGCCGTGGGCGACCTGCGCCGGGATCAGCAGGCCATCCCCAGGGCGCAGGCGCAGCTCGCCAGACTCGGTGCGGCAGCGGAAGCCGCCGGCCTGCGCGATCTCCACCTGCCAGAAGGGATGGGCGTGCGAAGCGAACTCGTGGCCGGCGGGCGAGAGGCCGCGCTGGACGTAGAGGATCTCGCAGCGCACCTGCGAAGGTGGGATGCGCGCGACCATCGATTTTGCCAAAGCCTGGCGACGTTCGGCCATGTTTTCCCGCGTTCGTCCGCCAGAATGCCAAATGCCGCCAGCCGGCGCCAGCGTCCATCCGAGGTTCCGCCATGCCCGTCACCCTCTCGCTCTTCCCCAAGTTCCTCAAGCAGCTCGACCTGCCGGGCCTGGCCGCGACGGTCAGGCGCTGCGGCCTCGACACCACCAATCTGGTAGTGCGCGAAGGCTACTGGGCGCAGCCCGCCACCCTGGCCGAGGACGTGCCGCGTTTCGTCATGACGATGATGGATCAGGGGCTGACCGTGCGTTTCGCCACCACCCCGTATTCGGTCGTAGGCTTGGCCAAGGATCCCTCGCCATTGGAAGTGCTGGCGCGTTACGGCATCGCCGAACTACGGCTGGACTGGTTCGCCGTCGGCAAGGATCCGCGCAGCGACTTCGCCGCCGCGCGCAAGGCGCTCGAAGCCCTGGTTCCAGTGCTGGAGCAACACCACATCCGCGCGGTGCTTCAAGTCCATCACGGCAAGTTGATGTCGTCGGCCTCGGCCGCCTGGATCCTGGTGCAGGGCCTGCCGGAACGTTGGCTCGGCATCGAACTCGATCCCGGCAACCAGGCCCACGAAGGCTTCGAGGGTTGGGACAAGTCCGCGCGCCTGCTGGGCGGTTCGCTGGTGGCGATGGGCATCAAGGACCTCGCCATCGCGCGCGACCCCGTGCAGGCCGCCACCCCAGGTAAGGGCTGGACCCGGCGCTGGTGTGCGCTCGATGAAGGCGTCACCGACTGGCACGCGGTCTGCAAGGCCCTCATGGGGGTGCAGTTCAGTGGCACGCTGGTGCTCATGCCGTTCTACCATGAACAGGACGCCGAACGCCATCTCGAGACCCTCACGCGCGATGTCGCCTACCTGCGTACGGTGATGAAGACCACCGGCCTGGCGTGAAGCATCCCTCTCTTCCACCGCTCAATTCACTACCGGCCCACGACCGATGAAGGACGACCGCATGACCACCGTGACCAAGAACTACCAGTTCGCCCAGCTCGACGAGATCACCGCCCAGCGTTGCCCCTGCGGCTGGACCAGACGCGCCTTCGCCACCCCCGACAACCAGGTGGCGACCATCCACTACGTCGACATCCAGGAGGACGCGCGCACGCATTACCATAAGAAGCTGACGGAGATCTATCTGATCCTGGAGGGGGAAGGATTCATGGAACTCGATGGCGAGATGATCCCGGTGAAGCCGATGAGTACGGTACTGATCAAGCCGGGGTGCCGGCATCGCGCAGTGGGGAAGTTGAAGATCGTCAACATCCCCGTGCCGGCTTTTGATCCGCATGATGAGCACTTCGACTGAGTGGCTGCGGTTTGCGCATCGACGAAGCGTCGATGCGACACCGGCTTCGCCGGTGTGTTTCGCTACGCGAAACCAAACCTTGTCCCCGCTCGCTCGCGCAGGCGAGCTCGGGGGATCGTTGTTCGCGGGCTCTGCCCGCTACGCCCGGCATGGGGCTGCGCCCCCTGCACCCCTGCCGGAATTTTGGACGTGAGAATTTGTTGAGCTGCAGCGCTTGACTGCGCGGGTCTACTTTGCGGTGAGGGTAGGCACCGTTGGGTTCGTCTGGGGCTTTCATGACGCATCCAATCCGGCGGTGATTGCCGTTGCCACCTGCTGCAGCAGGCGGGTGGGGGCGTGGCCTTGGTGGGCGCGGAGCATGAGGTCGCGCAGGTCGCCGTGGTGGGTGCGCACGAAAGTGTCGAGGTGGTCGATGGCGGCGGCGGGATCCTGGGCGAGCTGGAGGCGGGTGGCGTTCCAGGCGTCGAGGACGGGGGCGTCGGCGGGGTGGTAGTCGCCGCCGGGCCAGAAGTCCTGGCCGATCAGGTCCAGGGTGGTGCGGAGGCGGTCGCGTGGGGTCGGTGCGGTGTCGACCTTCGCCCGGACCGGTTGGGCGGTGGCGGTCAGACGGCGCCGCGTGCGCGTCGTGATGGGCGGGTGGGTGGTGTCAGCGGTGGTGTTCATGGGTGGGTCCATCAGGAAACGGGGTGGGGGGGCGGGGGTGGTGCGCGGCTTTGGGCACGGCGGCGGATTGCACGACGCGGATGGAAATGAGGCGGGACATGGGAGCTCCTGGCGAGCGGGTTGATGCGGACGGGACGAACGGAGTAGCCTGAAACGGAAGCGGGGGGGCCTTATAGGAAGGCCCCCCCGCGCCATTCGTGGAGTGGGGGTACATACGGTGCTAGGCACAGGCGCGGAACGACAATGCATTAAACACGATGAGCGGGGTGTTA
>JANPIY010000129.1:0-6358 GCA_031425255.1 Planctomycetota bacterium | reverse complement strand
CGGCCTGCGCATCGAATTGCTGCTGGGGGGCGCCCTGATGTTCGGGCCGGTGCTCGTCGGCGGTTGGATGCTGGTGCAGGCCCCCTGGATCGCCCATCTCAACGACCGCCATAGCGCCTTGCACGTGGTCGGTATCGGGCTCTCGGCGGTGATGGGCGCGGTGCTGTTCTTCCTGCTGCTGTGGCGCATCTGGCGCCCGTGGATGGCCGCTTTGCGTTCCGGCCGCAGCGAGCAGGTCGGCCCGGTGGTCGGTGCCGCACTCGGGGGGATCATCTTCCTCGACGCCCTCATCGCGACCACCGCCCATCCGCTCGGTGGCCTGCTGATCCTCTGCCTGCTGCCGGTCTTCCTCATCGGCAAGCGCGTGGTGCGGATGGATTGACCACGCCAGATGATGGTGGGCAGGCGACTTCCCGCCTGGTCCTGGGTAGAGATGTCTGCCGCACCGTCGCCTGATGAATAACAGGTGTACTTTCTCAGGTGCTCCTGACCAAAAGCACACCCGAGCCACCTTTCCGCTCTAGACCTTGACCCTCACCCCGATTGCCAACCCTCGTCTGGTGCCATGCGCAATCCGCCGGAAATCCTGATCGTCGAAGACGACGCGACCACCGCGCGGCTCGTCGAGCTGCAGCTGGCGGCCCTCGGTTACCGCGTGGTCGGTGTGGTGGCCAACAGTCACGACGCCCTGGCGCATGCCGCGCGGCGGCGGCCGGATCTGGTGCTGATGGACGTGGTGATCGATGGCGAGATGGACGGCGTCGACACCGCTCGCGAACTGCTGCGCAGCGGCCATGCCATGCCGGTGGTGTTCCTCACCGCGCGCAACGACCATATCACCATGGAGCGCATCCGCGGCTCGATGCCGTTCGGCTGCCTGATCAAACCACCGGGCCAGGAGGAGCTCGGGACGGCCATCGGCATCGCGCTGCGCGGCTACGACCTCGAGCGCCAGGCGCGGCGCTCGCAGGACAACCTCTCAGCGGTGCTCGACGTGGTGGCGGACGCGGTCATCGCCCTCGACAGCGATGGACGGGTGACCTTCCTCAACACCGCTGCGGAAAAGTTCTGCGGACGGGAACGCTTCGATGCCGACGGTCGGCTGCTCGACGAGGTGCTGCCGATGCTGGTCGACGAACAGGGCCGGCCGCACGGGACCTGGGGCCTGCTCCTCGCCGATGGCGCGCCCGCGCGCACCCTGACGGTCACCGATGGCGCCACCACCCGGGTGGTGCGCTGCGCCATCGCACCGACCCTCGGGGTGGGCAGCCGCACCGCGGCGACGGTGGTGATGCTCAGCGACTTGACCGTCCGCACGCAGGAGGAGTCCGACCGCCGCCGCCTGCAGGTCGAAGTGAAACGCATGGGCCGCGCGCTCAAGATGCTGTCTGAGACCTCGCGCGTGCTGCAGTGCGCCACCAGCGAAAACGAGCTGTTCGAGGAGGTCTGCCGGCTGTCGGTGGCCTTGGGCTACCGCCTGGCCTGGGTCGGCATGGCGCGCCACGATGGCGAGCGCACGGTCGACCCGGTGGCCCAGGCCGGGTATCGCGATCGCTACCTCGATGAGGTGCGCCTGAGCTGGCGCGACCAGGCTGGCGACGAAGGGCCGACCGGCGCCGCCATCCGCAGCGGCGAGATCGCCATCGCGCGCGACATCCTCGAGGACGAGCGTTTCAGCGATTGGCGCATGGAGGCGGCCAAGCGCGGCTACGCCTCCGGCATCAGTCTGCCGCTGAAATCCGGCGATCGGGTGGTGGGCGCTTTGACCATCTATGCCACCGAGAGCGACGCCTTCGGTGCCGATGAGGTCGAGCTGCTGCATGAGCTGGCGCAGAACATGTCCTATGGCCTGATGGCCCTGCGCGCCCGCAGCGAACGCCAGCGCGTCGAACAGGACCTGCTGCAGGCCGAGGCGCGGTATCGGGCGCTGGTCGAGCAGATCCCGATCGTCACCTACGTCGCTGCCGCCGACGACCTCGGCAGTCGGCTCTACCTCAGCCCGCAGATCGCCACGCTGACCGGCTTCCACCCCGAGCGCTGGATCTCCAATCCGGCCTTCTTCGTCAACCACCTGCACCCAGGGGACCGCGTGCGCGTGCTGCACGAGCTCGCGCGCTGCAAGGATGGCGCCGCGCCGCTGACCGCCGAATACCGCCTGCTCGCCAGCAATGGCTCGACGGTGTGGGTGCGCGACGAGGCCAAGGTGGTGCGCGATGAAGGTGGCCGGCCGCAGTTCATCCATGGGGTGATGATGGACATCACCACCCGGCGTCTGGCCGAGGAATCGCTGCACCATGCCCACGATGCCCTGCGCACGCTGATCAATGCCTCGCCGCTGGCGATCTTCACCCTCGACATCAGCGGTTGCGTCGGAGCGGTGTGGAACCAGGCGGCGGAGCGGTTGTTCGGCTGGAACGAGGCCGAGGTCATCGGCCGGCCGCTGCCGATCGTCACCGGCGAGAAGCAGTCGGAGGCGCGCATGTTCCTGGCGCGCGTGCTCAGCGGCGAGATCTTCACCGACGTCGAGATCCAGCGCAGCCACCGCGATGGCAGCACCATCGATCTCAACATGGCGGCGGCGCCGCTGACCGATCCGGAAGGCCGCATCACCGGGGTGATCGCCATGCTCGCGGACATCTCCAGCCGCAAACGCGCCGAGGCCGCGCTCGCCACCAACCAGCGCGACGCCACCGTCGGCCGCATGGCGGCGGTGGTGGCGCACGAGGTCAACAATCCCTTGGCGGCGATCAAAGCCTGGCTCGGCCTGCTGCGCGCGGACTTCGCGCAGGTGCCGGCGGCCCGCACCAATCTCGACATGATCGCCGAACAGGTCGACCGCATCGCCCGCACCGTGCGCAACCTGCTCGGCTTTGCCCGCCAGCGCGAGGGCCGCGACAAACGCGTGCCGGCCACCGCCCTGATCCGCACGGTGACGACGCTGTTCCAGGGGCGCATGCGTGCACGCGGCATCGACTTCGTCAACGACGTCCCCGACGACCTGCCGGCGGTCCATGGGGACAACGACCAGTTGCAGGAGGTGCTGATCAACCTCCTGGAAAACGCCTCGCAGGCCTTGAGCGCGGGGCGGCATTGCCTGGTGCGGGCGCGGGTGCGCAGCCAGCACATCGAGATCGAGGTCGAAGATGACGGTCCCGGGCTCGGGCCTGATCCCGAGCGCCTGTTCACGCCGTTCTTCACCACCAAGGTCAACGGGACAGGTCTCGGATTATCAGTGGCGCGGCGCATCTGCGTGGCGCATGGTGGCAGCCTGACGGCAGAGAACATGGACCATGGTGGCGCCCGCTTCCGCGTGGCGTTGCCAGCTTTGGTGATGGTGGAGGCAACATGAAGGTCGTGCTGGTCGAAGATGATGACGCCCTGCGCAGCGCGCTGGCCGAGCTGCTCAAACGCGCCGGCCATCTGGTGTCGAGCTGCCCCGACGGCGCCACCGGACTGAAGGCCGTCGATGAAGCCGACCTGCTGGTCACCGACCTGCGCATGCCCGGCTTCGACGGCCTGTCGCTGCTGCGCGAAGCGCGGCTGCGCCGCCCGGCACTGCAGGTCATCGTCATGACCGGCTACGGCTCGATCAGTTCGGCGGTCGAGGCCATGCGCCTCGGCGCCCGCGCCTACCTGACCAAGCCGTTCGAGACCGATGAGCTGCTGCTGCACCTGCACGAGGTCGAGACCGTCCAACGCCTGCGCCAGGTGCCCTCCTCCGGGCGCGGGGGACTGGTCGGCGCCAGCACGGTGATGCGCCGGGTCTATGACGACATCGAGGTCGCCGCCGCCAGCGATGCGCCGGTTCTGATCGTCGGCGACACCGGCACCGGCAAGGAGCTCGCCGCCCGCGCCATCCATCACGGCTCGCGCCGTTCACAGGGGCCCTTCATCGCGGTCAATTGCGGAGCGATCTCACGCGAACTGATCGAGAGCGAACTCTTCGGCCACGAACCCGGCGCCTTCACCGGTGCGCAGGGGCGCAAACGTGGGCGCTTCACCCTCGCCCGCGGAGGCACGCTGTTCCTCGACGAGATCAACTCATTGCCCCTCGATCTCCAGCCCAAGCTGCTGCGCGCGATCGAGGCGCAGGAGATCTGGCCGGTCGGCGCCGAGGCCGGCGAGCGCACCGACCTGCGCCTGTTGGCGGCGACCAACGTGCGGCTCGACGGCCTGGTGCGCGAGGCGCGTTTCCGCGAAGACCTGTATTACCGTCTCCATGTGCTCAAGGTCGACCTGCCGAGCCTGAAGGAACATCCGGAGGACATCCCGCAGATCGTCCACGCCCTGTTGATCCGTGCCGCCGGCGGCCAGGAGCGTCACAGCATCACCGCCACCGCGCTCTCCAACCTCATCGCCCGACCATGGTCCGGCAACGTGCGCGAACTGGCCAACGCCCTCGAACGTGCCCTCGCGCGGGCGGCGGTCAGCAATCTCGGCGCGGCCGCTTCGGCGCCGCTCACCATCTCGGTGGAACACCTCGATCCCCTGCCGGTCGGTTCGATGCCGATGGCCTTCAAGCAGGGGCGCGAACGCGCGGCCGAGGAATGGGCGCGGGTCGCCATCCGCAACGCCTTGACCCGTTCGCGCGGCAATACCTCAGAGGCGGCGCGCATCCTCAAGATGAGCCGCACCGCTCTGCTGCGCCTGATCAACAAGTACGGCTTGCGCTGATTTTCCGCAGTCGCAACGGCTGCTCCGGGTGGCTCACTTCCGTTGTCCGCTGTCGTCCGTGAGAGACAGGCGAAAGAACGGTAAAAACGCTGGTTCCCACTATTCGCGCCACACTTGGGCGACACTGCGGTTGGAAATATGGGTCTAAGTCCTTGGCCCCGGTCATTAAGACCGCGGCATGATTTGTGCAAAGGGATGAGGTGTGAACCCCAGCCCCATGCCTCATCCGCTCGTTCCCACCCCAGTCAAAGCCCAGGCCATGAGCCCGCTCCAGCGCTCGTCTCCCGGCGTGCTGGTGCGCCGGGCCACGCCCAAACAGCGGCGTGAGCTGCATGCCGCCCAGGTCGATGCGGCGCTCGAACAGCGCACCATCACCCAGCGCGTGGCCGCCGAGGTGGTCCATCAGATCGCCGGGTTGCCGGTGGCTGAAACCGCCAACGCCGCTCCCACCACTCAGGAACTGCTGGTGGAGGTCCAGTTCAGCGGCCACCGCAGTGGTCGCCTGACCGTGGGCTTCAGCCGCGGGCTGACCCGTCAGGTGGGAGCGGGGATGGCGGCGATGGTCGATCTCGACGGCCGTCCGCTCAACCCGGTGGAAGCGGCGAAAGAGCTGACCTGCGCCATCGCGCACGCGGTCCTCGGCGTGATCTTCGGTGAACAGGAACGCCCCCGACTGCAGATCGCGCAGACCACCACGCCACGACAGTTCGGCGTCCTCGTCAGCGTCCTCAAGGTCGCCGATGGCTTCCTGGTGGTGGATCTGCAGATGAATGCGGCGGGGGGGTAGGCTCGCTGCGCTCGTGTGCGAAGTGCGCGTGTTGAGTTTGGTGGGAGGGTATATTCCGAGCGCGTGAGGGGGCCCTGAGTCGTGCCCCGCACTCCGCACTCCGTGCCCTCCCGCGCCTCATGGCTTCCGTCCTTGGCGACGTCCCCCATCATGCCCAGTCATGGACGACGTCACGGATTCCGGCATCAGCACCGCCTTGCAGGCGGCCTATCCCGACGCCCGCTGCGAGCTGCTGGCGCGTGATCCGTGGGAACTGCTGGTGGCCGCCATCCTCTCGGCGCGCACCACCGACGTGCAGGTCAACAAGGTCATGGCGGTGTTGACCGAACACTACCTGGGGCCGGCGGTGATCGCCGAGCTCGATCACCGTGAACTCGACCGGGTGGTGCGGCACGTGCCGCTGCATCGCCAGAAATCGCGCGCCATCGTCGAAGCCGCGCGCGCCATCCTGCGCCTGCACCAGGGGCGGGTTCCCGAGACCAGCGCGGAGCTGGCCGCTCTCCCAGGGGTCGGGCGCAAGACCGCGGCGGTGGTGCTGGGCAACGCCTTCGGCATTCCCGCCATCGCCGCCGACGTCCATGTCCAGCGCATCGTCTGCCGCCTGGGCTGGATCCCGCGCGAACATCCGGGCGAGGCGGAGCAGGCCCTGACCCTCCGCTTCCCACCGCAGCAGTGGATCCAGCTCTGCCATCAGCTCATCCGCCTGGGTCGCGATTGCTGCCGCCGGGTGAAGCCGCGCTGCGAACGTTGTCCGCTGGCACGGGTGTGCGCCCGCCAGGGAGTGACGGACGCGGATGGACCTTTGGACGTCACCTGAAGCACGGGACCTCGACGGCTCGGGTCCCTCCCAGGGCTGCGAAGCTAAGAAATCTGGCCGCAGAGACGCAGAGGCGCAGA
>JANPIY010000128.1:0-1920 GCA_031425255.1 Planctomycetota bacterium | reverse complement strand
CTCGGGCTCATGGGCGACGGGACCGTGGCCAGGTGAAGTGTGCAGGGGTTGGAAGTCGCGCACCTGTTTGAGGGCGGCAATCCAGTCGTCGTTTTCCAAGCCCTCACGTTGGCTGGGCTGACCGAAGATCGGAAAGCTGCCGGTCATCACGGTATCGCCCGCGGCGAGGACCCGTTCCTCCGGACACCATACCAGGGTGGGATCGGCGGTCTCGGCATCGTGCCCGGGCACCAGCTCCAGGCTCAGGCCACCCAGGTCGAGGCGTTTGGCGTCCTCGGCGAAGACGTCCGGCGGCAGGGGGTCGGGGCCGAGCTCGAAGCCGCGACCCGCGAGGAAACCCTTCTGCCGTGGCGCCCGCTCGATCATCGCCGCGGCGGTGCGGCGGCTCGCCACCAGCGTGGCGCCAGCCTCCTTGAACACCGCGTTGCCGTTGGTGTGGTCCCAATGGTAGTGGGTGTTGATGGCGTAGAGCAGCGGCTTGCCCGGCCAGCGTTCCCGCAGCGTGGCCAGCACCCGCCGCGCGAGCGCGTGGTTGACCTGGGTGTCGACGATGGCCAAGCCTCGTTCGCCGATGAAAACCGTGGTGTTGACGATGTTGCGCCAGATGCCCGCGCGCTGCGACAGCGCCTCGTAGGAGCCGTAGGTGCGAGGGGCGAAGGGATTACCGGCTGGGCGCATGGGCGGCATGAAAGCACGTGCGGCGACGGCCACAACGGGGTGGATGCCTGCATTGGACGTGCCACGACATGCCGCTGGTCGACGACCCCGGATCCGAGCGGGGATCCATGTCCACCCGGTTGTGGACCTCGTGCACCGCCAGTAGGGTACGCCCATGAATCAAGACCAACGCGCCGCGGTGATGGCGGCCTTGAAGCTCACCGACGAACTTCCTGATCACGATGTACGTGTCGAAGGCATGCCGTTCGTTTCCGGCGCGGTGCGCCGGCAGCGCATCAACTATGCGGTCCCAGGCGGCAAGCGCCTGAGCGCGTGGATGCTGCACCCCTCGACCGGCAACGGCCCCTGGCCTGGGCTGCTGGCGTTGCACCCGCATGGCGACGCCTTCGGCCAGGGCGGCGACGAGGTCGCTGGCCAGCGCGGACAGCGCGAACACCACTTCGGCGTCAACCTCGCCGCGCGCGGCTTCACCGTGGTGTGTCCCGACCTGCCGTGTTTCGGTCAGCAGCAGGCACCTCCTGGGATGCCGGTGGACCGCCAGTGGGAGGAGCTCTGCCTGTCACGCGCGTTGACGTATGGCCGCAGCCTGTTGGCGGAGACCGTCGATCAGCTGCGCTGCGCCTTGGCCGCGCTGCTCGACCTCGAACGCACCCGCGGCCTGACGGTGTCGGTGGTCGGTTACGGCATGGGCGCGCGCACCGCGGCGTGGCTGGCCTTCACCGACCAGCGCGTCGGTTCCTTGTGGATGCACGCCGGCCTCGGCCAGCAGGCCGGGCTGCTGCAGCAAGGCCGGTTGCTGCCGCGTCACAACCTGCTCCCAGGGCTGTTGGCCATGGGCCTGGATCAGGCCGACATCGTCGCCGACATCCTGCCGCGTTCGCTCGGCATCAGCTACGGCAAGGCCGACCGCGTGGCCACGCCCGAAGCCATCGCGCCGGTCCTCACGGCGGTGAGCGAACGCCATGCCCTCTTCCCTGGCGCCAAGGTCGCGGTGCTCGAAGGCGATTACGACCACCGCTTCCCCAGCGGCGTACTCAAGGAGATCGGTGATCACCTGCTCGATTGGGCGGGATGAAGCCCACTGCTGCGAAGCCAAGATACTTGGCCGCAGAGGCGGGGCGGCGCCGAGAAGAAACGACCCTGCTTGGCCTTTCCTCGGCGTCCCCGCGTCTCGGCGGCCGATTCTTCTTCGTTAGCTAAACAGCATTGGGATGAAGCCGAGGCGGGGCGCTGCCCGACGCC
>JANPIY010000127.1:0-5016 GCA_031425255.1 Planctomycetota bacterium | reverse complement strand
CATAGCCACAGAGCTCACAGAGAGCACAGAGCTGGAGAATTGCCCCTCTCTGTGCTCTCTGAGGGCTCTGTGGCTGGTTGTCCTTCTCCTGACTTTAGGATTCGGCCTTGGCTAAACGGCATTGAGCCGGCGGTCCCAGGGGGGAGCGGGCCGGCTGGCAGCCGACCCGGCTGCGGGCGTCACTTGCGCGCGGGTGCCGCCGGCGCCGGTGCGGGCGCATTCTGGATCTGCACCTTGGGCAGCATGCCGCCGAGGATGGTGCCGGCGAGCGCGTCCATGCTGTTGCCGCCGCCGGCCATCATGACGTGTGGGGTGATCTGGATCTTGCCCTCGCTGACCATCTTCATCAGTTCGAGCGTGGTGACCCCTTCGGCGCCGATGGCGACCGCCATCGAGGTGTAGGCCTTCTGCTTGGCCTCGGCGGTGATGGCGATGTAGCTGGCTTCGCCCTTGGCTTCGGCTTCGCGCGCCTTGGCTTCCTGCTCGGCGACCTGCACCTTGTAGGTGGCGGCGGCCAGCTGGCGCTGCTGCTCGGCCTCCTCCTGCGCCTTGATGAAGGTGGCGCGAGCCTCTTCGGCGCGTTTCTTCTCGGTGAAGGTGGCCTGCTGGTTGACCGCCACTTCGCGATCGGTCTGGGTCAGCAGCAGTTGCTTGCCGGCCTCGGTCTCGTCGAGGTCGATGTTGCCGATGAAGATGCCTTCGCTGGCCAGGCGGTATTTCTTCAGCTCGTCGCGCATGCGCTGCGAAGCGGTCGCCTCGACCTGGGTCCGGCTGTTGACGAACTGCAGCGCGTTCATGGTTTCGGCGACGTTGCGGATGATGGTGCGCACGAGCGGCAGGATGACCTTGGCTTCGAGCACGGTGAGGGTGTCGTCCTCCTGCTCGTCCTTGGTGATGAGGTCGGGATTGGCGAGCAGGGCCACCAGGTAGGGGGTTTCAGCCGCCGAGATCGAGACCGACACGCGGACGTCGACCGGGAAGGTGAAGCCATCCTTGGAACGGACCTTGATCGCCCACTTCTTGTCCTGGTAGGTGTAGATGCGATTGGTGGTCTGCACCTTCACCACCTGGAAGGCATCGGGATGGAGATTGTAGGCGCCTGGGGCGAGGGCGTCCTTCCAGATGCCCTGGTAGCCGTTGGGCACCAACGCGGTGCCATTGATCACCGGCAGCTCTTCGCCTGGCTTGGCCACGTAACGCGGGCCGGCGTTGGCCTTGATCACCGCGACCTCGCCCACGCCGACGGTGAGGGCGGCCTTGGGGGTGACGGCGAACAAGCGCGGATTGAAACGGTAGCGGCCTGGGGTGATCACGGTCAGCTGCGGACCGCGATGGCCCTTGCCGCTCTTCAGGAAGGTCTCGCCGTCGAGCAGCGCCTCGCTCGAGGCCCACTCCGGGGCGAAGACCTCGGTGCCGGTCAGCGGTTTGCCATCGAGCGCCAGCACCACGCCGACGTGGCCCTGCTCGATCGACACCGTGGGCACCTGGTTCAGGTCGTAGAGCCACGGCCAGAAGCCGAAGTGCCAGCCGGGCCCGAGCATGCGCGCCTGCGGGCCCTTCTCACCCTCTTCCGCCACCACCCGGTTGGGCGGCAGGTCCGCACCGAACTTGCGGATGACGATGCCACCCTGGTCGTCGTTGACGTAGATCGCGGTCGAGAAGGCGATGGCCGCCACCGCCACCAGCGCCGTCAACGACGCCGTCATCAGCCCGAGTGCGCGGTTGTTGGCGATCAGCATGGGCGCTGAAAACAGCACCAGCGCGATGACCAGCATGAGCAGGGCGAGGACGAAAAGCATCATGGCAGGGACCCCTAGGAGCCCGGTAATGTCTGCCCGTCTGCAGCGAATCAATCCCGTGATGTTGCGGCTCCTAGGGCCGCCGGCCGCCAGCCGCCAGGTGGGATGGGGTTTTGGCTCTGCGGCATTTCGCGTGGGACGCATCCCCAAGCTGTGAATCTTGGCCGCAGAGGCGCAGAGACGCAGAGGCGAAAAAGACCATGTCCCGCCTTTCCTCTGCGTCTCTGCGGCCGATTCTTCTTCATCAGGCCCGCGTCACTTCAGCTTGAGCAGTTCCTCCGCGGTCCAGGCGCCGCCGCGTTTGGCTTCGGCGGCGCGGATGGCCTTGACCGCGGCGGTTTCGATCACGCTCGCGCGGTTGCCCCATTCGTTGCGCACGTAGGTCATGATGTCGGCGATGGCCTCGTCATCGAGTGCGCCGCCGAGCGGCGGCATCTCGACATTGAACGTCACGCCGGCGGCGGTGATCTCGCCGCGTACGCCATGCAGGATGATGCGGGCCAGGCGGCCCTCGGGTCCCTCCACCCATTCCGATCCGGCGAGCGGCGGGGCCAGTCCGGCCAGCCCCTGGCCAGTGAGCTGGTGGCAGGCCACGCACAGGGTCTGGTAACGGTTCTTGCCGGAGTCGTAGCGCTTCTGTTCGGATGATGAGAGCTTGGGTGGTTCGAAGACCTTCGCGGTGGAACCCGCGCCGGTCCACGCGATCCACTCGCCGATCTTCTTCGCGCGCTCGGCCAGCTTGGCATCGGCGGTCACCACCTGCCAACCTTCGGGCGGCGCCTTCAAGGCGATGCTGCCGGGTTTGGCGGTCTTCGGCTTGGCCGCCAGGATTCCGTCGAGCAGGGCCTCGGCACGCCAACGGCCCTCATTGGTCTGGGTCGCCGCCAGCGACAGCGTCGCGCTGATCTTGCCGGGTTTGTTCTCGTTGATGACGCAGCCGGCGAGGCGCATCAGCGCCTCGCGCGCGCCGGGTCTGGCGGTGGCCATGGCGGGGTCGGCGCACAGCCGGGTGAGCATCTGGAACTCGCGGCCCATCAGCCCGGAGGCGATCGCGTCGCACATCCCAGGCTCGGCGGACGTGCTCAGCAGCAGAGCGAACAGCTGATCATCCGCCTGGCCGCCGACCGCCGCCCCGAGGCTGAAGACGGCCTGCCGTCGCACGCGGGCATCCTGGTCGGTGGCCAGCGCGGCGACCTTGGGCAGCCATTCCGAGGCCGCGGCTCCGGCGATCAGCGCTTCGCTGGCGCGCAGCGCGGCCACGCGTACACGCGCGTCCGGATCACCGAGCGCGGCGGCGATGGTCGTCGGGTCCGCATCGCCGAGTCCCATCAACGCGAACAGGGCGTGCTGGCGTCCGAGCGGGGTCTTGCCGGCGGTGGCGGCCTTGCGCAGGGGGGCGAGCGCTTTCTGGTCCTGCGCCTCCACCAGCAGGCGTTGAGCGGTATCGCGCCACCAGCCGTTGGCGTGCGACAACGCTTCAATCTGGGTAGCGAGCGGGGCCTTCTCCAGTTTCGGCGAGGGATTGGCCAGCGTGCCCTTGGCCGGGACCACGCGCCAGATGCGGCCCAGGTGCGCCGGCTGGTCGAGGCCACGCGCGATCGCCTGATCGCGCAGGAACGGTGTGAGGAAGACTTTGTGCTGCAGTAGCCCCTGGTACATGTCGATGATGTAGAGCGCGCCGTCGGGGCCGGTGTAGCAGTTCACCGGGCGGAAGCGTTCGTCGAGACTGGCGATGAACTCGCTCTTGTCGTAGGCGTTCTCGGTCAGCACCACGCCGTCTTTTTCCACCGCCTTGGCATGACGCACGAAGTTGGCCGAGGGTTCGCAGATGAAGACGTCGCCGACCCACCCAGGGAAGGCGTCGCCGCGATAGACTCCGGCGCCGCAGGTGGCGGTGAAGTTGACCAGGCGGCCCTCGTCGTTCAGCACCCCTTTCTGGTAACCGCGGTTGACCCCTGGGTTCATGCGCGCCGGCCACACCGCGTTGCTCTTGGCCGCCTTGAGGTTGGTGCCGGCGCCGTCCTTCAGCGCGGGATTGCGGGCGTAATAGGCGGCGTCGACCTGATCGGTGCGCAGCTGGTCGCTGTTGGTGTTGTAGTACGGGCGACCGACGTCGTCCTGGGTCATGCCCCACTGGCCACGGAAGGTCGACGGCTGCTCGTTGAATTTGTCCTTCGCCAACCGGTAGCGCGTGGTGTGGTTGGCGCTGTAGATCCAGTTGTCGAGACCCCACATCAGACCGTTGGGCTGGTGCTCGGGGTTCTCGCGTTTGGCGTACTTCTCCCAGGCCACTACTTTGAGATCGGACTTGCCGTCGCCGTTGGTGTCCTTGCAGAACCACACCACCGGCGGCTCGGCGATCAGCACGCCGCCATTGATGCACAGCACCGCGCGCGGCATGAGCAGGCCGTCGACGAAGACCGTGGATTTGTCGAGGGTGCCGTCGCCATCGCTGTCGATCAGTATCGACACCCGCCCAGGAGTCTTGTCCTCGTCGCTGGCGGTGGCGTCGTTCATGTAGCCGCGCATCTCGGCGACGAAGAGCCGTCCATCGCCGTCCCAGGACATCGCCACCGGGTCCTCGACCATCGGTTCGCTGGCCACCAGTTCGAGCCGGAAGCCGGCCTGCAGCTTGAAGGTCTTCGCCGCCTCGGCGGCGGGCACCACCGGCGCGGGGGGTATCTTCCAACTGGCTGGCGGCGGCGGCATGTTCTCCGCCGCCCAGACGGCGAAGGGGAGCGAAACCAGGAGCGTGGCCGACAGGAACGTGCGCATGGGTATCCTCTACGTCCGGGCAGCCTAGGGGTTGAGCCATCAGCGTCACTACCTGGAAATACCGGCGAAGTCTGAGCGGAAAGCGTCAATGGGGTCGAAGCGCATGGACCGGGTGCTAGCGCTCTGCCGGGTGGCTGCGGACTGAAGTAAGGGAGAAGACTGGTCAAACCGCCGAGGGCGCAGAGGGCGCAGAGGGTGGATTTCTCAGCTCTGCATGAGCTGCGGGCTCGCGGTGTGGAGGGCCTTTTTGATGAGACGGGTCCAGAGCAGGTCCGCGTCGGCCCACCTCGGCGACGATCGGCGACCGCCAACGACGAACCCCAGGCCGTGGGCCTGGGGTTCGTGCGGTACGGTCGCCTGGAGGGCGACGCGGGATCAACCTTCGGCGGCGCCTTCGGCCTCGGTGGCGGCTTCGCCGGTGAGCTTGGTCAAGCGATCCACG